>JAYTXO010000061.1:0-11284 GCA_043742905.1 Microbacteriaceae bacterium
ACGCCGCGCAGGTCGTCATCGACGAGAAATGGCGCGAAGATCGCCTGCGCCTGCTGGGATTCCGGATGGTCAGATGGGGGTGGGAGCTTGCGCGTCACCCGGTCGCCCTGGGTCGTCTTCTGCGGTCGGTGGGAGTCCGCTGACTTCCGCGCCGACCGCGCACCTTCGAACGACCGCTCATGCAACAAAACACCGCCCGGAGCGCAGAGGAGCTACTCCAGCCCGCGACGCTTCAGTAGCGGCCCGATCTCGGCCGGGCGGCCGCGGAAGTCGACGTAGGCCTCGATCGCATCCTTCGACCCCCCGACGCCGAGCAGCTTCGAGCGGAAGCGGTCGCCGTTGGCGCGGATGAGTCCGCCGTTCTCTTTGAACCACTCGACCGTGTCTGCGTCGAGCACCTCGCTCCAGATGTAGGAGTAGTACCCGGCGTCGTAGCCGCCCGAGAAGATATGCGCGAAGTATGTGCTGCGGTAGCGGGGTGGCACCGCGGGGTTGTCGAGACCGACGGCGGTTAGGGCATCCGCCTCGAAGGCCGAGACGTCGCGAACCGCTTCCGCTGCCGTCGCAGACAGCCCGTGCCACGCCTGGTCAAGCAGCGCCGCACCGAGATACTCGCTGGTGGCGAAGCCCTCGTTGAACTGCTCCGAGGCGTGCAGCCGGTCCACGATGCCCTGGTCGAGCGCCTCACCAGTCCGGTAGTGCTTCGCGTAGTTCGCGAGCACCTCGGGCCACAGCATCCACATCTCGTTGACCTGGCTGGGGAACTCGACGAAGTCGCGAAACACATTCGTGCCGGCCAGCTTGGGGTAAGTTACCCGCGCGAAGAGGCCGTGCAGCGCGTGCCCGAACTCGTGGAAGAAAGTGGATGTCTCGTCGAACGTCAACAGTGTCGGCTCGCCCGCGGCGGGCTTAGGCACATTGAGGTTATTGACCACGATCGTGTGCTCGTGACCGAGCAGGCTGGACTGGGAGAACAGGTCGTTCATCCACGCCCCACCCCGCTTCGTGTCCCGCGTGTAGAGGTCGAGTATGTACAGGCCGAGCGGCGAGCCGTCCTCGTTGTGGACTTCGAAGACGCGTGCCTCCGGGTGGTAGCCGACGAGGTCCTGCCGCTCGGTGAAGGTGACGCCGTAAAGCTTGGTCGCGGCGAAGAACACGCCGTCCTGCAGCACTCGTTCGGCCTCGAACCAGGGGCGGAGCGCCGCGCTGTCGACGTCGAACTTCTGCTGGCGTACTTTCTCGGTCCAGAAAGCCCAGTCCCAACTCTTTACGGTCTGGTCGTCGTCGAGCTCGCCTTCGACGATCGCCTCCAACTCGCCCCGCTCCGTCTTCGCGTTGCGAGCGGCTGCTGGCGAGAGCTTGCCCAGCATGTCGGCAACCGCCTCCGGCGTCTTCGCCGTCGAGTCGGCGAGCACGAAGGCCGCGTGGCTCGCGAAGCCGAGCAACTCTGCGCGCTCGGCGCGCAGCAGCGCGATCTCGAGCACGACTTTCCTGTTGTCCCACTCGCCGCCATGTGTGCCGCGTGCCTCGGAGGCCTCCATGATGCGCTGACGGATACCGCGATTCGTTAACGACGCCAAAAACGGGTGCCCGGTTGGGAGCACAAGTGTGACGAGGTACTTGCCGTCGAGCCCGCGCACCGTGGCTGCTTCGGCCGCCGCCGAGATCTCGCCCGGCTCGAGTCCATTGAGGTCATCGACGTCATCGATCACCACGGCCAGCTCGTTGGTGTCGGCGAGCAGGTTCTTCTCGAAGCGGGTGGTGAGCGTCGACAGCTTTTGGTTGTACTCCCTGAGCTTCTTCTTGGCGTCGTCGTCGAGGCCCGCGCCCGCGAGGCTCATCTCGGTATACCAGCGGTGCACGAGGTACCTCTGCTCGGCATTCAGCTCCGGATGCTCGTGGAGAGAATCGTGGACCGTCTTGACCCGCGAGTAGAGCAGTGAGTCGAGCAGGATCGCGTCGGAGTGCGCAGCGAGCTTCGGCGCGACGGTCTCCTCAAGCTCATTGGTGAAGTCGCTGGAGTCGGATGAGCTCTTGTTAAAAAATACGGTGGCGACGCGCGACAGCAGTTGCCCGCTCCGCTCCAGCGCCACAAGAGTGTTGTCGAATACCGGGACGTCGCGCCTGCGCACGATGGCCCGCACCTCGGTCAGCTGGTCGCGCATCCCCTTCTCGAACGCCGGTCCGTAGTGCTCGTCTCGGATCTCGGCAAACGGGGGAAGGCCGTATTCCAGGGCGCTCGGTTCGAAGAAGGGGTTCAGATCAACCATGAATCCAGCCTACGGTGGCATCGAGGGCAGACGACCAGCCTCGCACCTACGGAGCACAACCCGCCCCGGGCTCGGCTCGGCTCGGTCCGTCTCATCGATGTGTTGTCGCCAGACGGCCGCCCCTGCCGACTTCGCGCGCCGCAACAAGCTGAGCTAATCCCTCTGCTCTCGGGCCACGGTTTCGGTGGTGGGGTCGTAGAGCAAGGCGGTCCCGTCATCGAGTTCAACGATCGGCCGGCCCTCCAGCCAGGTCAGCGTCCAGCGCCAGTTGGCGGTGTCGGGACCGTCGCGTGTGCCGAGCCCGTCGAGTTCGGATTCAACGTCGGCGATCGCACCGACCATCACCCCCGGAAGTCGACTTGGCGGCTCGTCGCCGACGGCCCATCGCGTTCCGAGTTGCACTAGGTCTCCCTCTCGTATGTCACCCAGGTGGTGCGCGTGGCGACCTTGTCATAGAGACCCTGGGCTGCGGTGTTGTCGGATGCCGTGATCCAACGAAGTGTGCCGCCGCCGGCCGCGTGG
Organism: Microbacteriaceae bacterium; assembly: GCA_043742905.1. Taxonomy (GTDB): domain Bacteria; phylum Actinomycetota; class Actinomycetes; order Actinomycetales; family Microbacteriaceae; genus Lysinimonas. Next base: position 2,793 of record JAYTXO010000061.1, read on the forward strand.
GCGGTGGCGTCGCAGGCCTCGATCAGCGCGCGGGCGATGCCCGCACCGCGATGCTCGGGCAGGACGAACAGATCGTCCAGCGACCAGGCGGGCGCCGCGGTGAAGGTGTCGTGTAGGCGTCGCAGGTGGGCGAATCCCACCACCACCCCGTCGAGCTCTGCCACCAGCGCGGAGACGTCGTGGGCGGCATCCATCAGCCACGCCCAGTCGCCTTCCAGCACGGATTGGCGGAAGTCGGTCTCGTAGAAGACGCCGTATGCCGTGAACAGCCGCCGCCAGGCGTCGCGGTCGCCGGCCTCGATCGGGCGGATTGTCGCCGACGTCGGTCGTGCGGGCTGCGGTGCGGGTAGCGGTGAGGGGGAGTTCGTCATCCGGTTGCATCCTTCTTCGAGGAATCGGGGGCGCCGCGGTCGACGTCGATCAGCAGCGTGCGTTTGGCCGACTGGTAAGCGGTTGTGGCGGCGTCGGTCGGGTTGCCGCAGCTGTCCACCGGAGCGTAGTACGCCGAGGTCACCCCGTCGCGATGCTCCCAGATGATCAGCGGATCGCGGCGGAAGAGGGTGCAGAGTCCGCGGCTTTTTGGCGCATCCGCGACGCGGTATGCCCCGAGCAGCTTGGCCGGGTTCTCGATCTGCGAGGCGGATTCCCACGGCCCGTAGCTGGAGACACCGTCCGTGTCGTGCTTGCCGTCGGCTCGGCAGATGTAAACCTCGTCGATCGGCAGCCAGTACCCCGAGTAATGCACCGCGCTCTCGAGTGGACAGTGGTTCAGCACGGCGGGGACCACCAGCGGAGCGAGCGGTGCGACGCTTCCCGGCTCCGCGAGCCCGGTGGCCGTCGGCTGAGGATTGGGTTGGAGCGGGAAGCACCCGGACAGGCTGCCGAGCAGGGTGACCGCGACGACGGTGGCAGCGACGGCGGTGGCGACGACCGTGGCAGCGACGGCCGACAGGCGCCGCAGCGCTCCAGGAGCCGTCGTGGCTATCATTCGACCGTTGCCTCCGCAAGCACGATGTCGGTCACGGCGACCTCGTCTGCCTCAAGGATGGTCAGTTTGGTGATTCGTCCGACGCCGCGCAGGTCGTCGGCCGCTTCAGCCAAGAGCGCCGGCCCCGCCAGCGTGGCCGACAGCACCTCGGTTTTCTGTGATGCCTTTGCATCGGTCTTGGCTCGGCGGATGCCGATCAGTGCAGCGCTGACGGCCGGCAGCAGGCCGCGTGGTGCGTCGGGATTGTTCAACTCGGCCACCGTCGGCCAGGCTGCCGTGTGGATCGAGCCGTCGTGCGTCCAGCGCCAGACCTCTTCGGTAGCGAACGGGATCACCGGCGCGAGCAGACGCAGCAACACGTCGGTCGCGAGCCGCAGTGCGGTCACCGCGCTCGCCTGCGGGGCGCCAGAACCGGTGTACGCCCGCTCCTTGACCAGCTCCAGGTAGTCGTCGCAGAAGGTCCAGAAGAACTGTTCGGTGGCCTCGAGTGCACGCGCGTGGTCGTACTCCTCGTAGGCCTTCGTCGCCGTGGTGACCACGCGCCCGAGTTCGGCCAACATGTCGACGTCGAGGGGTGCGCTCACCGACGGGGTCTCGACATCCTCGACCAGCGGGACAGCCTCGACCAGCGGGAACGAATAGACGAACTTTGCCGCGTTCAGGACTTTGATGGCGAGCCGTCGACCGATTTTCATCTGTTTCGGGTTCTGCGGGTCGAAAGCCGCGTCGGTGCCCAGCCGGCTGGAGGCGGCCCAATAGCGCACCGCATCCGAGCCGTGCTCCTCGAGCATGGCCGACGGCGTCACGACGTTGCCCTTGGACTTCGACATTTTCTTGCGGTCGGGGTCCACAATGAAGCCCGAGATGCCGGCGTCGGTCCACGGGATGCTGTGGTGCTCGAGCTCGGCCCGCAGCACGGTCGAAAACAGCCAGGTGCGGATGATGTCCTGCCCTTGCGAGCGCAGCGAGTACGGGAACACCAGCTCGAATAGCTCGGGATCCGTCTCCCAGCCGCCCGCGATCTGCGGCGTGAGAGACGAGGTGGCCCAGGTGTCCATGATGTCGAGCTCGCCAACGAATCCGTTGGCCTGCCCGCGCTGGCTCTCGTGGTAGCCGGGAGCGGCATCCGATGCCGGATCGATCGGCAGCAGGTGCTCGCCGGGCACGATCGGCTGCTCGCGCAGCACCTCGCCGTCGGCATTGATCGGGTACCAGATCGGCAGCGGCACCCCGAAGAAGCGCTGTCGCGAGATCAGCCAGTCGCCGGTCAGCCCGCCGACCCAATTGTCGTAGCGGACCCGCATGAAGTCGGGGTGGAAGGAAATCTGTGTGCCGGCCTCAAGCAGCCGATCTCGCAGCGCTTCGTCCCGGGCGCCATTGGCGATGTACCACTGTCGTGTCGCCACGATCTCGAGCGGCTTGTCGCCTTTCTCGTAGAACTTGACCTGATGCGTGATCGGTTTCGGGTCGCCGATCAGATCGCCGGTTTCCCTGAGCAGTTCGACCACCTTCGTCTTCGCCGAGAACACGGTCTTGCCGACCAGTTCGGCGTAGGCGGCAGTGCCCGCGGTGGTGAAGAGGTCGGCTGCGGGCGCCTCCTCGAGAATGCGGCCGTCTTTGCCGATGATCGCGCGGGTGGGCAGGTCCAGTTCGCGCCACCAGACCACATCGGTCACGTCGCCGAAGGTGCAGACCATCGCGATGCCCGATCCTTTGTCTTTCTGCGCCAGGTGGTGAGCGAGCACCGGCACTTCGACACCGAAGAGGGGCGTGGTCACGGTGGTCCCGAACAGCGGCTGGTAGCGCTCGTCATCCGGATGCGCCACCAACGCAACACAGGCCGCGAGCAACTCGGGCCGAGTTGTCTCGATCTCGACGGTTGTTGCATCGCAAGACCCAGGCGAGGTTCGGTGGAATGACACCCGGTGGTACGCGGCTGGCTGGTCCTTATCTTCGAGTTCTGCCTGGGCGACCGCGGTGCGGAAGGTCACGTCCCACAGGGTCGGGGCATCGGCTTGATACGCCTCGCCACGGGCCAGGTTGCGCAGGAACGCGCGTTGGGCGGCCAACTGTGCCTCGTGCCCGATGGTGCGGTAGGTGAGCGACCAATCCACGCTGAGGCCGAGATCGCGCCAGAGCGCCTCGAACTGCTTTTCGTCTTCGGCGGTCAGCTTTTCGCAGAGTTCGATGAAGTTGCGGCGCGAGATGGGCACCTGGTCAGCGGCCTTCGAACTGGCACTCCGGCCGTCGACGTTCTGGCCACCCTCGAGCGGCGGCCGGTAGCCGTCGACGTAGGGGAGGGTGGGATCGCAGCGCACGCCGTAGTAGTTCTGGACGCGGCGCTCGGTGGGGAGGCCGTTGTCGTCCCAGCCCATCGGGTAGAAGATGCTGCGGCCGCGCATGCGCTGGAACCGGGCCGCGAGATCCATGTGGGTGTAGCTGAACACGTGACCGATGTGCAGGCTGCCCGACGCGGTCGGCGGCGGCGTATCGACGCTGAAGACACTGCTCTTACCACCAGCGAGGGCGGATGCGCGATCGAAACGGTGGGTGCCCTCGGCCTCCCAGACAGCGCCCCAGGTGGCTTCGAGCCCTTCGAGGACGGGCTTGTCGGGGATTCTGTGGGCAGGAATGGCAGAGGTCATCGCGGTGCTCCGGTTCGATATACGCGGCACCGTGTCGTTGGTGAGGTGCCTGGTTGTAGTCGCAATAGTTTACGGGCGCACGCGGTGCCCTGCCCTCACTTCTTCGTGACGGTGACCGTGCGGCTCTGCTTCGACCCACTCCCGACGATGGTGATCGTGTAGTTCGTGGAGGCTGACCCGCAGTTCGCCAGGAAGGGGTCGTAGCCGTCCGGGAAGTCGCGCTGGGTGCCGCTGGGGTGAAGCATCCATCCCATGCCGCCGGTCTGGGCGTCTGCCGTGTCGACACCGAAGTACGCGATGGTGCCGTTGGTGCTGCTCCAACTGACCTGTAGTTCCGCCGATCCGGAGCTGCAGTCGATCTCCGTCGGGGTGACCGAGAAGCCGGTGATGTGCACATTGCCGTCATTGGGGGCAGTCGTGGTCGCCGCCGTCGGCACCCTGGCCGACGCTGACGGAGTCGGTCCCGGTGTCGCGCTGGGTGTCGCGCTGGGCGTGGCGCTGGGCGTCGCGCTGTTCGTCGGCGTGACGGCGGACGAGGGCGTGCTGTTGCCGCGAAACAGGAAGATCAACACGACGATCAGGACCACCAGAAGCACGGCGCTGGTCGCGATCAGCGCGACCATCAGAGCGTGAACTTTCTTCTTCCCGTCGTCGGGCGTTGGGCCGCCGCTGGGCAGCTTCGACGGAGTGAGCGGGGCATCGAAGCGTTGCGTTGACATGTCGTCGCTCATCAGAGTCCTCGAGGCGTGCGTCGGGAGAGTCGCCGGATGGCTGACAGCATAGGGGCATCGATAAGTCGTGCTCGATCAACGACGACACCGCGAGAAGTGGTTCCGATTGTCCCCGCAGAAATAGGACCAGGACGGCACTGTGTTGCGCGCCTCTCACGAACGCCGCGACGAGGGCGTCATCGAACTTCGGCTCGGCTCGGCGTCGGGGTCGCCACGCTCATCGCTCTGGTTCGAGGGGAACACCGCTCATGACCGATCACCCCACTCCGCTCATCTCCGCTGCCCGACCGATCGCCTTACCGCGGTCGTCCCGGGCATTGTGCTGGCCTGGCTGTCCAGTTATCGCCGACCAGCGCCGTGGATTTGAGCGTCGGCGGTCTGACTTCTCTGCCGACCGCTCGATGCGGTTCTGCGCACCCCGGACTGGCGCGTACGAGCCGATGCAGCGGGTCTGCGGGTACTCGGCATCTGTGGGGCGGCTCGGGTGTACATGTGTTCGGGCGCCGACGAGTGGGGATCATCACTCGAAGCGGCCCCGTGTTCGAGGTGCGGCGTCGCCATGGCAACTCGCTCGTCGTCACGTGGGCGACGCCGAGTCAGCTGCCGCATTGCTGACGGCGCGGATTGGGACGCCCAGCTAGCCCTTTGCGACCCCGGTCACCGCGAGTTTGACGCTATCTGACGGGCTGCCGGATGCCGAGGCGACCAGCTCGTATTGCTCGGTTGCGAGGGGCGTCGCGCAGCTGTACTTCGCTGCGAACTGGCCGCTCGCGGACGACGAGGAGTCGGAGTATCCGTCGGAGCCGTCAGATTTGATTTTGATGAGCGTGGCGTTCGCCGACGTGTAGCTGATTGTGAATGTCACAACTGTGTCGGTGGGGGAGCAGGTCGGACTGGCGACGACCTTGGCGGTCAGGATTTTAGCGGGTGAAGTCGTTGCAGTCGGTGTCGGTGTCGGTGTCGGTGTGGGTGTGGGTGTGGGTGTCGGTGTCGGTGTCGGTGTCGGAGTCGGAGTCGCGCTAGGGGTTGGGGTCACGCGGGGAGTCGGACTCACCGAGACGCTCGGCGAGGCGCTCGCGCTAGGAGCCACCGCGGCGGTGGCTGTCGAGAATCGGCCGACAAGCACGATGATCAGCACCACCAGCAAGATCAGCAGCACTGCGCCGACGCTCGCCAGAATCATGATGTTGCGACGACCGTTGTCGCGCCTCCCGCCTGCCGCCTCTGCCGCGACGGCGCTACGTCGGGTCGGGAACGCGGTGGTGGGTGCCTCGAGAGGAGCCGCTGCCGGCGGAAAAGCCGCGGCCATCTCGGCGCCTGCATAGCCGGCCTCGAGACCGGCCCCGACACCAGCCGCGACGCCCGCCCCGACACCGGGGAGCAGCAGCGTCGCGGGCTCGTCAGCCGGGAAGGCAGACGGCGTCGGCGTCGGAAAGGCGACGGTCGGCGGCACATTGATGGCGGCATCCACCGGGGGGATGGAAGGAGGCAGGTCCGCGGCCGGGGAGCTCGGGAACGCCTCAGTCGGCAGATCTGCCGGGGGCGGGGTGGGGGTGATCAACCAGGCGAGCGGATCGGCGGCGGCGGGTGCGGCCGCAGCGCCGGCACCCGGAGCGCCGGCACCCGGAGCGCCGGCACTTAACGGCGGCGTCGGCTTCACCGGAACCGCCGGAACCGGTGGGATCAGGCCCTCCGGAGGTGTCTCCGGTTTGGCACCGAACATCCGGGCGAACTCGTCAAGGTCGTCCGTGTCGTCGTTCATGAGGTCCTCAGGGGTGCAGGGGATGGGCCGTGAACAGGATATCCACCATGGGAACCGCGACGCGCTCGTCGGCCGCGCTAAGCTTTTTGCAACGACATCGATCCGGCCATCACCGGGGAGTCCTCGGAAAAAAGCTGGAGTTCGGCCCCGACAGGCTCGACCCCCGGTCAGTAGAACCGAGCGGGTCAGCCCGTCACAGCGGCAAGAGCGGTCGCTCCGCCGGATGAGCTAGTCGAAACCGTCAGAGCGGCAAGCGAGGTGGTACCGCGGCATCCGTCGTCCTCGTGGAAGAGAACACCACGAGCACGGAGCAGCATGTACCCACTGAGTTCGAACAACACGGGATCGAACGATCCCGTCGTCCCGTCGTCCCCGGATTTCCCGCAGATTGAGCGCGGCGTCTTGGCATTCTGGAAGCGCGACGAGACTTTCCAGGCCTCGATTGACCAGCGCGACGGATGCCCGGAGTGGGTCTTCTACGACGGCCCACCCTTCGCCAACGGCCTACCTCACTACGGTCACCTGCTGACCGGATACGCGAAGGATCTCTTCCCGCGCTACCAGACCATGCGTGGCAAGCAGGTGCAGCGTCGCTTCGGCTGGGACACCCACGGCTTGCCGGCCGAACTCGAGGCGATGCGCCAGCTCGGTATCACGCAGAAGCACGAGATTGAGCAGATGGGCATCGGCGTCTTCAACGCCAAGGCTCGCGAGTCGGTTCTGCGCTATACGGACGAGTGGGAGAGTTACGTCACCCGCCAGGCGCGCTGGGTCGACTTCGAGAACGACTACAAGACGCTCAACGTCGAGTACATGGAGAGCGTCATCTGGGCGTTCAAGCAACTGCACGAGAAAGGCCTCGCTTACGAGGGCTTCCGCGTGCTGCCGTACTGCTGGAACGACGAGACGCCACTCAGCAACCACGAGTTGCGGATGGACGATGATGTCTACCAGATGCGGCAAGACCAGTCGGTCACGGTCACCTTTCCTCTCGTCGGTGAGAAGGCAGAGGCCCTCGGTCTGACTGGCGTCGAGGCGCTGGCCTGGACCACCACGCCGTGGACACTTCCCACCAACATGGCGCTCGCTGTCGGACCCGAGATCGAGTACGCGATCGTCCCCTCAGGGCCGCTGGTCGAACCTGTCGAGGCCAGGGAGTACCTGCTCGCCTCCGACACCATCGGCAGCTACTTCAAGGAGTTTGGCTACGCCTCGGCGGACGAGGCGCGCGCCGCAGTCAGCCGCACGCTGCGGGGAAGCGAACTGGGCGAAATTCACTACGACCGCCTCTTCGACTACTACGAAGACGTCGAGACCTACGGCACGCAGAACGCCTGGCAGATTCTTGTCGCGGACTACGTGGCTACCGGCGAAGGCACCGGCATTGTGCACCAGGCTCCCGCGTACGGCGAAGACGACCAGGTGGTCTGCGCTGCCGCTGGCATCCCGGTGATCCTGTCGCTGGATGACGGCGGCCGCTTCCTCGAAACCGTGCGAGAGGTGGCTGGCCAGCACTGGTTCGACGCAAATAAGCCGCTCACCCAGCTGCTGAAAGACGAGGGTCGTCTGCTGCAGCAGAAGAGCTACGAACACAGCTACCCGCACTGCTGGCGCTGCCGCAATCCGCTGATCTACAAGGCGGTGTCGAGCTGGTTTATCCGCGTGCCGGAGTTCCGCAACCGCATGCTCGAGCTCAACCAGCAGATCAACTGGGTGCCCGAGAACGTCAAAGATGGTCAGTTCGGCAAGTGGCTCTCGAACGCGCGCGACTGGTCGATCAGCCGCAACCGATATTGGGGCAGCCCGATTCCGGTCTGGAAGAGCGACGACCCGAACTACCCGCGCATGGACGTGTACGGCTCGCTCGACGAGTTGGAGTTCGACTTCGGCGTGCGGCTGGCGGATCTGCACCGTCCCGCGATCGACGAGTTGACCCGGCCGAACCCCGACGACCCGAGCGGGGCGAGCACGATGCGCCGCATCCCGGACGTCATGGACGTCTGGTTCGACTCCGGCTCGATGCCGTTCGCCCAGGTGCATTATCCCTTCGAGAACCGCGAGTGGTTCGACTCACACAGCCCGGCGGACTTCATCGTGGAGTACATCGGCCAGACCCGCGGCTGGTTCTATCTGCTGCACGTGCTCTCGACCGCCCTCTTTGATCGGCCAGCGTTCACAAACGTGCTGAGTCACGGCATCGTGCTCGGCAAGGACGGCCAGAAGATGTCCAAGAGCCTGCGCAACTACCCGGACGTCAACGAGGTCTTCGATCGTGACGGTTCGGATGCCATGCGCTGGTTCTTGCTGTCGAGCTCGGTGATCCGCGGCGGTAACATCAGCGTCACCGAGGACGGCATCCGCGCTGG
>JAYTXO010000062.1:0-3218 GCA_043742905.1 Microbacteriaceae bacterium
ACTAAGGCATTCGCCAACCGTTTCGACAAGGCGACGTCGGCCACCGGCTCCACCACCTCAACGGGAGGAAACTGACATGCAGAGCCATCGCATCATCAGCGGCCTGACCATCTTCGTGACGGTCGTCCTCGTCGCCGTCGGCTACTTCCTGGTCGCTCAGCCGCAACTCGCCGCGGCGAGTACGGCGAACGCGCAGCTGGTCGACGCCCAGTCGCAGATCTCCACGACGCAGGCAGCCCTGATCTCGCTGAAGAACGAGCAAAAGAAGCTGCCCGATATGAAGGCCCAGCTGAAGGCGCTCCAGTTGTCGATTCCGTCGAATATCGACGGATCCGCCTACATCCGGGGGCTGAACGACCTGGCGAGCGCCGCCGGCGTCACGATCACCTCGATCGCCGTGACCGACCCTCAGGCGTACGTTCCTCCGGTGTTGCCCACGCCCGCGGCGACCCCGACGGCGCGCCCTTCGGCGTCGGCGACACCCGCGCCTGCGGCCGCGACACCGGCCGTCATCGGATGGGTCCCGACGATGGACGCCCTGATCACCGGCACGAACTTCGTGACCATTCCGGTGACGGTGACCGTCACCGGGTCGTTTGACGGCTCGCTCGGTTTCATCCACGGTCTCCAGACAGGAACACGTCTGTTCCTCGTCACAGGGATCGTCACGAAGGAGGCTGAGGGCGGTTCCGGAGTGACCGCGACCGTGAGCGGCTACATCTACGCGCTCATCGATCCGAAGCTCGCCGCCGCGGAAGCGGCCAACGAGAAGCCTGCAGCGGCATCTGCCACGCCCACCACCACACCGACGGCCACCACAAGCCCGTCGGGCACTGCGACGCCCACTCCGACGCAGAGCCCGACGCCTACCAAGAAGCCCTAGGGCTTCGAACGAAGGCCCATCCGTCCGCGCTCAGCGCAACGGATGGCTCTTCGTCACGTTGCGGCGTGTTACCTCCACCGCGTATCATTGCGGTGTGCGTGCTCGTCACGCGCGCTTCCCACTCCTGAACGACCCGGTCGATTTCGGTCGGGGCCGCGGGCGTGCGGGGGAGGCGTGGCGCACCGCACGGGACGCGGCACCCTGATTCATCGGGATGCACGACCCCCACGGCATGTCTGCCAGTAGTCCCGATTCCGGTTCCGGTTCGGGTGTCAGACGTCGATGGAACTCCATTCACCCATCAGCCACTGTCACCGTGCAGTGGAAATCAGGAGCAATTTTGCCCACCATTCAGCAGTTGGTCCGCAAGGGCCGCACGCCCAAAGTTGTCAAGACCAAGGCACCCGCCCTCAAGGGCAACCCGCAACAGCGCGGCGTCTGCACGCGCGTGTACACGACCACCCCGAAGAAGCCGAACTCGGCCCTACGAAAGGTCGCTCGCGTCAAGCTTTCCAATGGGACCGAGGTCACGGCCTACATCCCCGGCGAGGGCCACAACCTCCAGGAGCACTCGATGGTGCTCGTGCGAGGCGGACGTGTGAAGGACCTCCCCGGCGTGCGCTACAAGATCGTGCGCGGCGCCCTCGACACCCAGGCGGTCAAGAACCGCAAGCAGGCTCGCAGCCGCTACGGCGCGAAGATGGATAAGAAGTAATGCCTCGTAAAGGACCAGCTCCGAAGCGCCCCGTCGTCGCCGATCCGGTGTACGGCGCCCCTATCGTGAGCCAACTCGTCAACAAGATCCTCGTCGATGGCAAGAAGGGCCTCGCGGAGCGCATTGTCTACGACGCGCTTTCCGGCGTCGGCTCCAAATCTGGCCAGGATGCGGTCATCGTTCTCAAGAAGGCGCTCGACAACGTGCGTCCCACCCTCGAGGTCAAGAGCCGCCGCGTCGGTGGCTCGACCTACCAGGTGCCCGTCGAGGTCAAGCCGCACCGCGCGAACACGCTCGCGCTGCGCTGGCTCACGAGCTACGCCAAGTCGCGCCGTGAGAAGACCATGACCGAGCGCCTGACCAACGAGATCCTGGATGCCTCGAATGGCCTGGGTGCCGCGGTCAAGCGCCGCGAAGACACCCACAAGATGGCCGAGAGCAACAAGGCTTTCGCGCATTACCGCTGGTAGTACCCGCTGATCGAGCCAGTCGAGATCAACGGGTCTCGACAGGCTCGACCAACGTTTCGCAATCTTCCTGAAAGGAAACACCGTGGCACAGGACGTGCTCACCGACCTCACCAGGGTCCGCAACTTCGGCATCATGGCCCATATCGATGCCGGCAAGACGACGACGACTGAGCGCATCTTGTTCTACACCGGGATCACGCACAAGATCGGCGAGGTGCACGACGGCGCCGCGACGATGGACTGGATGGCGCAGGAGCAGGAGCGCGGCATCACCATCACTTCGGCGGCGACCACCTGTTTCTGGAACAAGACGCAACTGAACATCATCGACACCCCCGGGCACGTGGACTTCACTGTCGAGGTGGAGCGAAACTTGCGCGTCCTCGACGGGGCCGTGGCCGTTTTCGATGGCAAGGAGGGCGTCGAGCCCCAGTCGGAGACCGTCTGGCGTCAGGCAGACAAGTACGACGTGCCGCGCATCTGCTTCGTCAACAAGATGGACAAGCTCGGCGCCGACTTCTACTACACGGTCGACACGATCATCAAGCGTCTTGGCGCGAAGCCGCTGGTCATGCAGCTGCCGATCGGTTCGGAGTCCGCCTTCGAAGGCGTCGTCGACCTGGTTGAGATGCATGCGCTCACCTGGCGCGGCGATGCCAAGGGTGACGTCGAGATGGGTGCCAAGTACGCCATCGAGGAGATCCCCGCTGACCTGCTCGAAAAAGCCAAAGAGTACCGTGCTGCCATCATCGAGACAGTCGCCGAGTCTGACGACGTTCTTCTGGAGCGCTTCCTCGAGGGCGACACCGACTTCTCGGTCGCCGAGATCAAAGCCGCCGTGCGCAAGCTGACGATCTCGAGCGCCATCTATCCGGTGTTCTGCGGCAGCGCGTTCAAAAATCGCGGCGTGCAGCCAATGCTCGACGCCGTCGTGGACTACCTCCCGTCGCCTCTCGACATGCCCGCGATCGAGGGCCATGACGTGCGAGATGAAGAGAAGATCATCGAGCGCCACGCTGACGCGAGCGAGCCTTTTGCGGCGCTCGCATTCAAGATCATGACGCACCCGTTCTTCGGTCGGCTTACCTACATTCGCGTGTACTCGGGCAGGCTCGACTCCGGCGGCCAGGTCGTCAACTCGACCAAGGGC
>JAYTXO010000063.1:0-7402 GCA_043742905.1 Microbacteriaceae bacterium
AGTAGTCGAATGCACTCCCGACCGTGAGCGACGTGACCCGCTCAGCGAACGCGGGGAGGAAGCGATCCGCGATGCCGCTGTGCACGTAGATGCGTTCCATCGAGACACAGAGTTGACCCGCGGCCGAGAAGCAGGCGTACGCGGCATCGGCGGCGGCCTTCTCCGGATCGACGTCGTCGAGCACGATCAGTGGATTCTTGCCCCCGAGTTCCATCGAGGAGTTGATCAGTCGGGCGGCGGCGCGGGCGGCGACGGTGCGTCCCGTCGCACTGGATCCAGTGAAGGCGACGTAGTCGCCAGCATCCACAACTGCGTTGCCGATCAGGGTTCCGTCTCCCGCGACGACGCCCCAGAGTGCGGCGGGGACCCCGGCATCAATGAAGGCGCGCCGCGCCGCGAGAATCGACAGCACGCCCTGGTTGTCGGCTTTCTGCACGATGCCGTTGCCAGCGGCCAGGGCGGGGGCGATGTCCATGATGGCGAGGCTCAGCGGGTAGTTCCAGGGGGTGATGACCCCGACGATGCCCTTGGGCGAGTAGCTGACGCGGGCCTGCACGACGACCGGGATGCCACCACGGCGGCGTGTGGCGCGCAACGTCCGGCGGGCGATGACGGCGTTGTAACGCGTGGCACCCGCCGAGTTAAAGACCTCCTCGAACGCTTGGCCGCGGGTCTTGCCAGTCTCGGTCTGCACCGCGTCCAAGAGAAGCTCGCGACGCTCGAGCAGCAGATCGTGCGCCCTGAGCAGCACGGTACGGCGGTGCGCAAAACCGGCCGCCCACCAGGAACGCTGGGCCACGCGGGCAGCAACCGCGACATCCGCCACGTCCTGAGCGGTGCTGAGCGGCAGCGCGTGCAGCACCTCGCCGGTGAACGGGGCGAGCACGTCGACCGTCTCACCCGAGCTCGCGGTGAGGTCGCCGATCAGGGCGCGCGCTTCGGTGCCTTCGATCATCTGTCCCGACATGGTGGGAGTTTACGTTCGAGTCGGTTTCGACACGCGTCTTCGACGCTACTCAGCCAGCGACTAGGCGTGCGCGTTGAAGAACTGTGCCGCCTCGGCGCGGAGGGCCTCGACGACGAGACGCACTGAGGGGCGCACCGCGCGATCCGGCCGCATGATCGCCCAGATCACTCGCTCGGAGCGCACGCCCACGAGCGGTCTGGTGACCAGCCCGTTCTCGCGGTCGCGGGTGGTGAAGCGGGGGAGGATCGCGATTCCGTGCCCGGCGGCGACGAGCACCTCGACGATGCCGTTGTCGATGAGGCGTTGGACGCGGTGGGCCTCCTGCCCGCTGATCGCCTCAATGCGCTGCAGGACGCGATCGAACGGGAAGCCGTCGGGATTAGTGATCCAGTTCTCGCCGACGACGTCGGCGGGGGTGAGCTCGGACTTGACGGCGAGCGGATGCCCCTCCGGCAGCACGATATCGAGCGGTTCGCGCATCAGCTCGACGGTCACCAGGTGGCGCTCTCGCCAGCTTGGCAGCACCCCGGAAGCGTCGGCAACGACGATGTCGTGGTCCATCGCAAGATCGGCGAAGTCGGGAAACAGCGGGTCCTGGTCGGTGCAGATGACCTTGAGCCCGGAGACCTCGGCCATGCGCGTCAGGAGGCCGGGCAGAAGCATCTCTCCGCCGGTAGCGAAGAAGGTGACGGAGACCTCGCCACGTGGCTGCTCTACGAACTCCGACCACGCCGCCTCGGCGCGCCCAAGAGCTACTGCGACATCCTTGGCCGTCTCGGCGAGCACTTGGCCGGCAGTGGTGAGTGACAGGCCTCGGCCCGAGCGTTCGGTGAGGGGAACACCCGCTTCGCGTTCCAGTGTTTTCAGCTGCTGGGACACCGCCGAGGGCGTCAGATGCAGCGCCTCGGCGACTGCCGTCACGCTGCCACGTTCGGCGAGCTCTCGCAGCAGTTCAAGTCGCCGGACATCCATCCCTCCAATGTAGCTGAACTACATCGATATTGCAGAAGCATTCGATTGTGCTAAAGATTGGAGTGGACTGTAATAAAGACATGTCCTTTTTGATCGTTCTCGCCGCCGCGGCTGTCGCGGCCATCGTCGGAACCGGGTTCCTCGCCACGCGCGATGGCTACCGCCGCGTTCCCACCCGTCGCGCCTAGGTTCACTGCTCACACGAGCACTCCGCCCCAACCCTTTCGGGCTCAACGACCCGCGTAGATCCTCATCGGATCCCGCGGGTCGATCCATATCCGGATCTCGTGGCCGGGCTTCCAGCTTCGAGCAGTCGCCGGCCCGAAGATGTGCTCGTAGCGGATGATCCGCGGCCCGTCGGTGAGCTGGTCATCGATCTCGAGGTCGACGATGACGATCTGTGCGCCGTTGAAGCGACGGTCGCTGGTCTCGCGCGTCAGCACGAGCGCGCTGGTCTCCCGGCCGTACTCGACGAGCGCGGCGGCCTCCTCGACGCGCGCCAGATATGCGCGCTTCTCAGCGGGTGACCCGCTTCCCTCGGCGCTCGGCCGCGGTGCACTCGATGACATCGCGCGCGGAAACTGGACCACTTCGGTGCCGCTGATTGCTGCACCGACGAAGGCCGGTCGTCGTGACCCGACGAACCAGTGGCGCACGCGCCTTATGAGAGTCTCCCGCTCCATGCCTTGAGACTACCCGGGGATGGTGAAGGGCAGGGAGCGGCCGGAGAGCCCCCGTTCGCGTGTCCCCAGGCTCTTCGCCAGCGCGACGATCGCCCGCGCGGCCGGGTCGCTCGGGTCCGACAGCACGATCGGCGCACCGCGATCTCCGCCCTCGCGGAGAGCGATGCTCAGCGGAATGCGCGCGAGCACTGGCACCCGGAGTCTGGCGCCCAGATCGTCACCGCCACCGCTGCCGAAGAGCTCGAGTACCGAGCCATCCGGCTGCGCGAGTCCCGCCATGTTCTCGACCACTCCGATCACGGTCTGTCCGGTCTGCCGCGCCACGATGCCGCTGCGCTCCGCGACCTCTGCAGCGGCCGGCTGCGGGGTCGTCACGACCACCACCTCCGCCTGCGGTAGCAACTGACCGAGCGAGATCGCGACGTCGCCCGTGCCGGGTGGTAGGTCGACCAGCAGCACGTCCAGATCCCCGAAGAAGACGTCAGTGAGGAACTGCTGGATGGTGCGGTGCAGCAGCGGCCCGCGCCAACTGACTGCGGCCTGGCCGTCTACGAACATCCCGATCGAGACGACCTTCACCCCGTGCGCGATCGGCGGGAGGATCATGTCACCGACCTGCGTCGGCTTCGCGCCGGTGATCCCGAGGATGCCGGGGATCGAGAACCCGAACACGTCGGCGTCGACCAGGCCTACCCGCAATCCCTGTGCTGCCAGAGCGACGGCCAGATTTGCCGTCACCGTGGACTTGCCGACTCCGCCTTTACCGCTGGAGATCGCAAAGATCTTCGTCAGCGAGTCGGGGCCGAACTGCAGTTTCTTCGTGCCGCGCAACCGCGTGGTGAGCGCCTCCCGCTCGGCGACGGTCATGACCCCGATGATCAGCTGGATACGGTCAACGCCTTCGACACCGGCGGCGGCCGCGCGTACCTCTGCCTCGATGCGTTCGGCGGCGGGGCAGCCGACGATCGTGAGCCGCAGGTCGATCGACGCGACCCCGTCGGCCACCGTGGCTGAGCGCACCATGTCAAGCTCGGTGATCGGGCGTCTGATCTCGGGATCCTGCACCCGACCGAGCGCGGCGAGCAGGAGCTCGCTGGTCACTTTGCGACCTTCTTGTAGGCCTTGGCAGGCTTGTCTGAGGCGTCGAGTTCCTCCAGGAGCGCGCGCAGCTCGCCGCGGATGGAGTTTTTCGTGGCGACATCCTTCATCGCCAGGCGCAGCGACACCACCTCGCGCGCGAGGTACTCGGTGTCTGCCAAGTTCCGGTCCGCGCGCTGGCGGTCCTGTTCGATCTGCACGCGGTCGCGGTCGTCCTGCCGGTTCTGTGCCAGCAGAATCAGCGGGGCTGCATACGAAGCCTGCAACGACAGGATCAGCGTCAGCAGAGTGAAGTTCGCGAGATGCGAGTCGAACTGCAGCGAACTCGGAGCCGCCGAGTTCCACACCAGCCAGACGATCACGATGGCCGTCAGAATGAACAGGAACCAGGTCGTGCCCATCGCCCGTGCGAACGACTCGGAGAATCGTCCGAAGCGATCGCCGCTGTTGCTGTTGCTCCAGGTAAAGCGCGAGGAGAAGTTCGAGCGCAGGCCTTTGGGGCGGTCGAGGCGATTGTCGCGGCGAGTGCTACTTGCGCGTGCCATGAGGCGCCCTCCTTCGGATCGGAATGGCTGCGGGTGAGGTGCCAGCGGGCGCCGGTTCGTCGCCCGAGGAACTCCGCCAGTCGTCTGGCAGCAGGTAGTCGAGGACATCGTCAATGGTCACCACCCCGACGAGTCGATGGTTCTCATCAACAACCGGCAACTGAACCAGGTTGTAGCTAGCCAGGGTTCGCGACACTTCGGCGGCGCTGGTGTGGGCCGTTACGGGGTCGACGCTGGGGTCGATA
This sequence comes from Microbacteriaceae bacterium, assembly GCA_043742905.1. Lineage (GTDB taxonomy): Bacteria > Actinomycetota > Actinomycetes > Actinomycetales > Microbacteriaceae > Lysinimonas. The sequence goes on from JAYTXO010000063.1 coordinate 4,511, forward strand.
AGAGTGCCGAGCCGCTCGTTGGGCGGGTAGCGCAGCATCCGCTGGAAGTTCACGACGCCGAGGAACCTGCCGGTTGGCGGCTCGTAGGGTGGAAGGGTCACGCAGACGGCCGCGCCGAGGGCGGGAGCGAGTTCGTGACGACGGATGAGTGCGAGACCCTCGGCGACAGTCGCGTCAGCCGAGACGATGATCGGTTCTGGCGTCATCAGGCCGCCGGCGGTATCCGGGCCGTAACTGAGGAGAAGGCGTACATCCTCGGCCTCCTCGGGCTCCATCAGCTCGAGCAGGGCTTTGCCGCGCTCTTCCGACAGCTGCGCGATCAGATCGGCTGCGTCGTCTGGCTGCATCTGGTCCAGCACGTCGGCGGCGTGGTCGTCGTCGAGATGGTTGATGATGCCGACCTGGTCCTCTTCGCTCATCTCCTCAAGCGCGTCGGCGAGCCGGCTGTCTGGCAGTTCCTCGGCGACCTCCAGGCGGCGATCTTCGGGAAGGTCGAGCAGGGTGGTCGCCAGGTCGGCCGGAAGCAGGTCGGAGTAGGTCGCGATCAGTTGCTCGGCCGACTGGGCCTCACCGCCGGTCGTTTTCTCGCTGGTCTGGGTCCACGCGGCGAACACCGTCGGGCCCTTGCCGAACAGGGCGGATCCGATCCGCGGTCGGCGCAGGAAGAGGTCGGACACTGCCCACTCGCCGGGCGCCGTCCTCTCGATGGCGACGTCCTCGATCGTGGCCTCGCCGGACTTGTCCTTGAGGACCACCTTGCGGCCAAGTAGTTCCGCGATCACGCGAACCTCGCCGCCGCGCTGCTCGAAGCGGCGCAGGTTGATGAGCCCGGTCGTGATGATCTGCCCGGCGCCGATGCTGGTGACGCGGCCGATCGAGAGGAAGATTCGGCGCTTGCCCGGGATCTCGACGATGAGACCGACAACGGTGGGGGCCCCCGTGTTCCGGTAGACCACCAGAACGTCGCGCACCTTGCCGACCTTGTCGCCCACGGGGTCGAAAACGGAGCACCCGGCCAATCGGGCGACGAAGACTCTCGTGGCGCTCACACCAAAACACTAGGTCCTCGTCGTTACCGCTGGGCAACCGCAAGTGCAGCGCGCCAGCTCCACAATATGAGTGTGGTCGCAGCGCTCCCCCGGGAGGGCAGATTTGGCGACTAAACTTGCCACGTGACCACTCCAACCCCTGCATCTCGTCTCGCCAATCTGCAGCGCGTGCCGAAGGGCGAGGTGCTGGGTACATACGACACCTACCTCGAGGCGCAAGCGATTGTGGATCACCTGGCCAAGGCCGACTTCCCCGTCGCCCAGGTTTCGATCGTCGGCAACGACCTCAAGTCGGTCGAGCGCGTGACGCGCAAGCTGTCCTGGAACCGTGCCGCGATCGAGGGTGCGCTCAGTGGTGCATGGTTCGGCCTCTTCCTCGGCCTGCTTTTCAGCTTCATCCGGCCTGACCTCACCACGGGACTGTTCGTGGCCGCGATCCTGATCGGCGCAGCTTTCGGCCTGTTCTTCCGACTGGTCAGCTACGCGATCAACCGCCGCAGCCGAGACTTCGACTCGACCAAACAGGTGCTGGCCTCGAACTACCAGATTCTGGTCCCCGCCGAACTGATCGCGCGAGCGCAGCAGATCGCCGCGACGCCCACGCAGCTATAGCACTCAGTTGAACGGAAACATGGCGATGATGCCCGTCTCGATGCTGGGAACATCCAGGGTCCCGGTCACTCGTCTTGGGCTCGGATGCGCTGCGCTCGCCGGTGTCTACACCTCGGTCACACCCGCCGACGCGACCGCGACCATTGATCTGGCCGTGGCAGAGGGCATCCGATACTTCGACACGGCGCCGCGCTACGGCGGGGGACTGAGCGAGCAGCGACTGGGGGATGCGCTGCGCACCTTTGAGCGCGACGAGCTGGTGATCTCGACCAAAGTCGGTCACCTGCTGACTCCGCTGGCCGAGGGTGAGATCGGGTGGGAGCTGTTCCCGGATGCGCCAGCGACCTCGCAGGCCGACTACACGCACGACGGGGTGCTCCGCTCGCTCGAGGCCTCGCTGGAGCGCCTGCAGACCGATCGGGTCGATGTGCTGTGGATCCACGATCCTGACCACTTCAGCAGCTTCGAGCAGGTCATGAACGAGACTTACCCGGCGCTGCATCAGTTGCGGTCGGAGGGGGTCATCGGCGCGATTGGCGTCGGGATCAACCAGTGGCAGCTCCTTGTCGACTTCGCGGAGGTCGATTTCGACGCCTTCCTGCTCGGGGGCCGCTACACCCTGCTCGACAACGACGGCGCGGCGACCGGACTGTTCCCGATCTGCGAGCAGCGCGGCATCTCGATCGTGGTCGGTGGTCCGTACTCATCCGGAGTGCTCGCCAGCGGCCCGGTGGCCGGTGCGACGTTCGACTACGCAACAGCTCCGCGCGAGGTACTGGATCGGGTGTCCGCCATCGCCACCGTCTGCGAGCGCTACGGTGTTCCGCTTCCTGCGGCCGCGCTGCAGTTCTCGGGCGCGCATCCGGTCGTCGTCTCGGTGATCCCCGGATGCCGCAGCCCGAGCGAGATGGCGGCCGCGGTCGCGTGGAGCGCGGCCGAGATCCCGGCGGAGCTGTGGAGCGAGCTGAAGCACGAGCGGCTGCTCGACGCGCACGCCTTCATCCCGGGGATGACCGAGAGCTGATCTCGAGGCTCGCGAGAGACGGAGACGACCCAGACGGACGGGGCGCTCTAGAACAGGCTGTACGCGATCCGCGACAGGAAGAACCCGTGGCGGGTTGATGAGTTGATGCACCGGATGCCGCTGTCGAAGGATGCGCAGGTGACGGAGGACCACGTGATGGCCGAGCCGCTGGGAAGGGTCTTCACTCGGACTGCGTCTTGCGGCGAC
>JAYTXO010000064.1:0-9899 GCA_043742905.1 Microbacteriaceae bacterium
GTCGAGGTAGGTCATGGTGAGCCGGTCGTCGGAGCGCTGCCCGCCCGCGACGAAGCCGCGCGCCTCGTCGACCCGGAAGCGGGTGAGCGGGTCGCCATCAGGGATGCCGCCGAGCACGGCCCGCGTGAGCCGCTCAGGGAGCTCGAGGGCGGCGTGCCAGCCGACCCGCGCGCCGAGCGAGTAGCCGAGCAGCGCAAAGTCGTCGATCAGGGCGGTGTCGACGACGGTCAGCAGGTCGGCAACCAGGATCTCCATTGAGTAGGCGGCCGGGTCGTGCGGCTTGTCGCTCGCCCCGTGGCCACGCTGGTCGATCGCGATGATGTGGAATCCGGCGCGGGTGAGTTCGCGCGTCCAGCCGGTCGCGTGCCAGTTGGCGATCGCCGAGGAGGCGAAACCGTGCACGGCGACGATGGTCGGGGCATCCGGGTCGCCCCACTCGTAGCTGGCGATGGCCACCCCGTCGGTGGTCATCACCCGGCGGGGCTGGGGATGATCCGGGACTAGCGCCACCGCATAAGGCTAGCCGTCGCTAACCTGGCGGTATGGCAGCGACGAGCAAGATCATCGAGCGCGAGCCCGCGCCCTTCGAGGGGTTTGGGCCGCACGCCCTCGAGTTCTTTGAGCGCTTGGAAGTCGACAACACGAAGGCTTTCTGGCTGGCGAACAAGGCGCAGTATGACGCCGAGATCGGCGAGTCCCTGCGCGCGCTCGCCGAGGAACTCGCTCCGAAGTTCGGCGAGGCGAAGGTGTTCCGGCCGTACCGCGATGTGCGGTTCTCGGCCGACAAGACACCGTATAAGACGCACGCGAGCTTCGGATTCTTTGGGGGCGCGAATGGCGCGTTATACGTGCAGTTCTCGCCGGTCGGGCTGCTTCTAGCCGGTGGTTTGTACGAGCCGGCGCGCGATCAGCTCGAGCGATTTCGCGATCTGCAGGATGACCCGAAGGTCACGAAGAGTCTGGATGCCTTGCTCCCGCAGCTCGCTGACGCTGGCTTTCCGCTCGGCGAGGGCGCGCCGCTGAAGACCGCGCCGCGCGGACGCGCGAAGGACCACCCGCGTATCGCCCTCCTTCGCCGGACCATGCTGACCGTGTCGCGCACCTACCAGCCCGAGCCGTGGTTCTTCGACCGTGAGCTGCTCGAAAAGGTCGAGGACGGTTTTGCCACGATCGGCCGCTGGAACCGCTGGCTCGCCGACCACGTTGGCCCGAGCGAGATGCCATTGCGGGCGCGGTGAGGGCAGTTCTCGCGGATGTGCTGAGGTAGGTGACGAACTAGGCGACGCCGACCCAGAGTCCGTCGCGGGCTCGTGTCATCGCGACGTAGAGTTCGCGGCGCTGGAGGGTGCGCCGCTCCGCGGTCCCGCCGTCTGCCTCGGGGCTCGGGGCAGCCTGCACGAGATGCAGGGGTGTGCGCACCACCAGCACCTCCTTGAACTCGAGGCCCTTGGCCCGCTTGACGGTGCCGAACTTGACCGCGTTGGTAGGTGTGCCGTCGTACTTCTCGAGCTGAATGACGGGGATGCCCGCCGCTTCGAGCGCGTCGGCCGCTTCCCGGGCGTGCCAGCTGTAGAGCGCGAGCACGCCGATGTCGCCGTAGCCGGTCGAGCCGTCGGAGTCCTCGACGATGCGCTGCACTCGCTCGACTAGCGCGGAATCGTGCGTGTAGCGCGAGGGGAAGACGGTGTAGACCGGCCGCGGGCCGCGGCGGGTGACTTCGGCGAGATCCCCCGGTTGCGGGCCGCTCTCGATGTCGGCGACTTGATCTCCCTCAACGAGTCCCGAAGCAAAGTCGGCGATCTCGACCGTGTAACGGTAGTTGCGGTTCAGCACGACGCTACGGCCGGTGATCGAGACGCCAGCTTCCGCGAGGGTGTACCCGCCCGGGTAGATCGTCTGCTGGCCGTCGCCGACCAGGTTGAGGCCGTTGGGCTCATCGCCGACCACGGAGTGCATCATCCGGATCATGGCGCAGGAGAGGTCTTGGGCCTCATCGACAACGACGGCCGCGTAGCCGAGCAGGGGCGTTGCGATCAGGGAGGCCTCGGCCTCGAGCACGACGTCTTCCCAGTCGAGGATGTTGCGGGCGGCGATGGCCTGTTCGTAGGCCACGTAGAGGCCCCACATCTCGATGCGCTGCTCATAGTTCAGCGCGCGGCGGCGGCCGATGCGCGGCAGTTCTACGTATTGCTCGAAGTTGCTGAGCCCGCGGCCCTTGAGAACATGGGCGATCTCTTCCTGCCAGTATGCGGGAGCCGGATCGACTTTGCCGAGCAGGCCGAGTTTGCCCTCGCGCTCCCAGAGATCCTTGAAGATGCGGTCGGCGCCGGTGGCGTCGATGACAACGGGGCGTCCGCGCTGCACGAGCACATCGCGGGCGAAGCTGTGCACGCTTCGGAAATCGATGCGGTCGGCGACATCCGGCGCCAGGCGGAGCATGAGCGCGTTGAGCACGCGGGGCAAAGTTCGCACGAAGGTAGTGACCAGCACGCGACCCTCCATGGTGCGGGCGAGGTGCGCAGCGCGGTGCAGGGCGACGACGGTCTTACCGGTTCCTGCCGCTCCGCGAATGCGTGACGGCCCGTTAAAGCTCTGACGCACGAGGCGGGCCTGGGGCGGATCGAGGAAGGCCATCCACTCTTCGATCGGCGCCCGACGGATGCCCTCGAGCAGTGCATCCTGGATCTGCTGCGTTGTAAGCGTGTCGAGATCGACGTCGAGCGGGATCCCGGCGATTGGCGACTCGGTGCTCGGCTCAGTGGTGACCACTGTGATCGGTCCGGTCGTGAGCGGGGGGAAGAGTTTGTCGAGTTCGGTGCGCACGCGCGCGACCTGTTCGGCGGTCAGGCGCGGACCGCGGCGGGCGATCTCGGTGACGGCGGCGGCTTCGCCAAGCACGGTGACGCCGAATAGCTCGGTGCGGGGGAGCGGGCTGTTGACGACCGCCATCGCGCTGACCTCGCCCGCGGCGAGTCCAATCTCGGCGAGACCGGTCTGGGCGCGGAGGACCAGGTCAGCGAGCTGTTCGATCTCGGCGGTGACATCCTGCTCGATGTCATCCTGCTCCCGGAAGATGTGACCGGCGGCAACGGTGACCTCCCGCCAGGTCTTGGCGTCGACGATGATGACGCCGCCGGGTCCGACCAGAATCAGGTCGATCGTGGCGCGAGCCGCACCGGGCCACTTGCGGTCGGCGAGGAGCGTGTAACCGAGCGGCTCGAGTTCGATGAGGGTGCGCGCGAGGCGGTGCTCATTGGGGGCGGATGCGGTGAAGCTGCGGGCCATCTGTCCGGCGACCGATGCCAGGCGGGCGTGTTCATCCGTGAGCCGGCGCTGACGCTCGGCCTCAAGTACGGATTGGGCCGCTGTCACTCTGGTTTCCCCCTGATGAGAGACGACGCGGCCCCCCGCCGCGGTGTCTTCTTCAGTGTGTCGGGAGTGATCTGGTGGGGGTAGCGCGTCTTCGGGTGGCACCCAACAGTGGGGGAAGCGCCGCGTTTTCGGCAGAATGTCGAAATGACGGTGCGCCCGGTGTCTCTTTGGTGTCGCATCCCGCGGCACTACCAGTCGAAGGAGAGCATCATGCAGTACGTCATCATGGCCGTCGAGGCCGATACCGATTTCGCCGCACGGACCGACCCGGAGTTGGCCGACGAGTACTGGTCGTCGTGGGCGGCGTACGTCGCCGCGATCGGCGAGAGCGGCGTGATGGTCTCTGGCGCTGGCCTCCAAGCACCGGCGACGGCCACCACGCTCCGCACCCGCGGAGGCACCGTCGACGTGCAGGACGGTCCGTTCGCCGACTCGAAGGAGCAGCTGGGTGGCGTCTTCGTCATCGAGGTCGCGGATCTGGATGCCGCACTCGCCTGGGCCGCGCGCTGCCCTTCCGCAGCTACCGGCTCGGTTGAGGTCCGTCCCGTTCTGCCCCCGATCGTTTGATTTGAGCCCGCGATGCGTCCTGACGTTCAGATGGCCGACCGAGCCGTGGCAAATGCGCACGTGCGCAGCTACGGCCGGCTGGTCGGCTGGCTGTTCCGTCGCACCGGTGACCTGCAGCTTGCCGAGGACGCGGTCTCTGCAGCATTCGCTTCGGCCGTCGTGGCGTGGCGTCGATCGGGGGTCCCCGATTCGCCTGAGGCGTGGTTGCGCGTGACGGCGCGTAACCATGCTCTCAACGCGCTGCGGGCGGTGACGCGCGTGACATCCGTTCCGCCCGAGGTCTTCGAGCTTCGGGAGGGGTCGATCGATTCGATGCCGCAGTTCGACGATCGACTCGGATTACTGTTCGTCTGCGCCCACCCCGCGGTCGACCACCGGATGCACGCGCCCATCATGCTCCAAGCCGTGTTGGGGGTCGACGCCGCGCGGATCGCCGGGGTGTTTCTCACGGCACCCGCGACCATGGGGCAGCGGCTTAGTCGCGCGAAAGCGAAGATTCGAGACGCCGGTATCCGTTTCCGAATCCCTGAGCCGTCGGAGTTGCGCTCACGGGTGGGGGCCGTGCTCCAGGCGATCTACGCCGTCTACGGCGTGTCCGATCCGATCGCCGATGGACCTGAAGATCGTGACGAGCTACTGCGGACGGAGGCCGTGCGTCTCGCGCGCCTCATCGTCGAGCTCCTTCCCGATCATGCCGAGGGCTGGGGGCTCCTCGCTCTGTTGCTACACACGGAGAGCCGCCGCGCAGCGCGGATCGTTGATGGCGCATTCGTTCCGCTGTCGGAACAGGACGTCGCACTGTGGTCGGCGCCACTGCGCTCCGAGGCCGAGAGCGCTCTTCGCCACGCTGCCCAGATCGGCACTCCCGGCCGATTCCAGCTAGAGGCGGCCATCAGTGGTGCGCACTCCGTGAGAGCCGACGGGCTGCAGACGCCCTGGTCGGCCATCACCACGCTTTACGAAGCGTTGCTGGTTGTCGCACCGTCGGTGGGCGCCACAATCAGCGCAGCGAGCGTACGGGCCGAACTAGGCGATGGCCTTGGTGCACGAGCCCTTCTGGATCGGATCGCACCCGAGCTGGTGAGTGAGCATCAGCCCTTTTGGGTCTGCCGGGCCCGCGTCGCACGGCTCGACGGCGACCAGCAAGCTGTTCGCGATGCGCTGCAGCGTGCGCTCGGACTCACGAGCAATTCGGCGGTACGGCACTATCTGCTCGCGCAGATGAGCGCGAAAGGCGGCGCTCGTTCTCGGGGCACAATCACGCGTGGCGTCGGCTGATATCCAGTCTGACCGAGAAACTCGCGGGAACCGGGCCACTGGGAATGTCGGTGCCCGGCCTGGCGGGCCGTATGACAGTCGTGTTTCGATTCTGACTACGGATGCCGTGCTCGGTCCAGAATCGGAGCATGACCTTCACCATCCCGACGATTGACATCACGCCCTTCGTGGGTCACGGAACCGCCGACCAAAGCGCCGCTGTCGCCCGTGCGGTTGACGAGGCCTGCCGCACGGTCGGGTTCATGCAGATCGTCGGCCACGGCATCCCGAGCGTGATCACCGACGACCTGGCCGCCGCGATGGACGCCTTCTTCGCTCTCGACCTCGAGACCAAGAAGACCTGGCGCACTCCGCCGCAGATCAATCGCGGGTACTCACCGCCGAAATCTGAGTCCCTCAGCCTGAGCCTTGGCGTCGAGAGTGCGAACCGCATGAACGACTTCTTCGAGGCTTTCAACGTGGGAGCGTCGCGGTCCGACTATCCGGGTATCTCGCTGCCCGCCGATGACTACGCCGAGAACGTTTGGCCGGATGTTTCGGGCTTCTCGCGGAGCGTTGGCCGCTACTTCGAAGAAGCCCAGCGCGTCGCCGTGACGATGACCGACATCTTCGCCCTCGCCCTCGGACTGCCCGCCAACTTCTACCGGCAGCACGCCTCGCACTCCCTCGACGTGCTTCGCATGAACAACTACGCATTGCCGCCCGGTCGCATCGAACTGGATGGCGACCTCATCGGCATGGGGGAGCACACCGACTACGGCATCGTCACCGTGCTCTGGGCCGACCAGGTCAAGGGTCTGCAGGTGCTCGGTCGCGACGGCCTCTGGAACGACGTCAGCCCCGCCAACGGCGCCCTGCTGATCAACCTTGGCGACGTCACAGCTCGCTGGACGAACGACCAGTGGATGTCGACCCTGCACCGCGTGAAGCCGCCGATCGTCGATGGGACGATCCAACGCCGGCGCTCGGCCGCGTTCTTCCACGACGGCGACATCGACGCGCTCATCTCGACGATGCCGTGGAGCCTGGATGCGCAGCATCCGGATCGCTATCCGGAGCCGATCACGGTCGGTGAGCACATCCGCGCCAAGCTGGCCGGCTCGCGCGCGGGCGCGAAGAACGAGGCCGCCGGAACCGAGAAGGATCGGGTACTCGCAGCCCGCGAGTGAGCGACAGCTGGCCGATCCCGAACGCCTACCCCAGATCTCGGCGGTCTCGACCTCGGGTCACGTCCAAGATTCCCAGCCGAACTTAGCGGCCGTATCGATTCACGGCATCCGAGGCCCGGGCGGGTAGCCTCGCCCTATGGCGGCATCGCGCATCGAAACTCTGATCATCCTCGGCGCCGGGGGAGACCTGGCATCCCGGCTTCTCATGCCGGGGTTGGCCTCGCTGTTGGCCTCGTCGCGTGGCGAGGAGCTGCAGTTGATCGGCGTCGATCGTGCGCCGATGACCGACGCCAAGTGGCGATCCGTCGTCAAGAAAGCCTTCAAGGATTCACCGTCGGCTTTGGGCGACAAGGTTGCCGAGAAGTCCTTCTACCTGCAGGGCAACGCGAGTAGCGCAGCCGACCTCATGCGCGCGATCAGCGCCGCAACCGGCCGCGTGGCGCTTTACTTCGCGCTACCCCCTGCTGTCTCGGCGCTGGCGTGCGCCGCACTGGCTCACGAGAAACTGCCGAACGGAATCGTCTTCGCCCTCGAGAAGCCGTTCGGTACTGATCTCGCCTCCGCAAAGGCGCTCAACAGCCTGCTCCAGAAGGTGCTGCCCGAGGAGCAAGTCTTCCGCGTCGACCATTTCCTGGGCAAATCCACTGTGCTGAACTTGCTCGGTCTGCGCTTCGCCAACCGGATCTTCGAGCCGCTCCTCAGCGCGCAGAATGTGTCTCACGTCGAGATCGTGTTCGAGGAGGCGCTCGCGCTCGAGGGCCGCGCCGGGTACTACGACCGGGCGGGCGCCTTGGTCGACATGATCCAGAGCCATCTGCTGCAGGTACTGGCGCTGGCCACGATGGAGCCGCCGTCTTCGATCAGTTCAGCGGATCTGCGCGGCGGGATGGCGCAGGCGCTGCGAGCCACGCGGCCCTGGGCCAAGAACGGCACCGAGAGCCGTCGTGCCCGCTACACGGCCGGCAAGATCGGCCGACGGATGCTGCCCGCCTACGCCGGTGAGCCGGGTGTCGACCCCACACGGGGCACCGAGACGCTCGCCGAGCTGACCGTGGCCGTGGACACCTGGCGATGGGAGGGCGTGCCGTTCGTCCTCCGCTCGGGGAAAGCAATCGGTGACCCCCGACAAGAGATCATCTTTACTTTCCGCGACGTGCCGCACCTGCCGACCGGGTTCCGTGGACCCTCGCGCCAAGCCCAGCTCCGGGTCGGATTCGACCCTGCCGTTCTCGACGTGGACATCGTGACCAACGGGCGCGACGATCCCTTCGACCTCGAATGGGACACCCTGTCGGCCGAGTTCGCGCCGAGCGAGTTGAAGAGCTATGGCGAGGTCCTGGCCGAGCTCCTGATTGGCGATCCGACCCTCTCGGTGCGCGGCGACGTCGCCGAAGAGTGCTGGCGGATCGTCACGCCTGTGCTCGCCGCGTGGCGCAAGAACGCGGTGCCGCTCGACAGCTATCCGGCGGGGTCCAGCGGCCCGAAGTCCTGGCGGTAACACTCAGTTCGCTGAGCGGACGGTCTGTCGGAAGCCGACGGATACGGCGGGGCAAGCTGCACCTTACGCAACCTCGCCATGACCTCGTCCACGCGGCGCTGCCGGATCACATCGGCCTTCGTCTGGGAGGTCGCACGCGCGTGCTCCTTCCGGGAGGTGAATGACAGCTTCTCGAAGGCGGCCGCGGCTCCCGCGTTGTTGCCCTGCTGGTGTCGCACGGATCGGAATGCCGGCACTTCAGGCTCCGGGATTTGACGAGGCGGGCAACTGGATGAAGGCAAACGCCGCACCCGTCGAGTCTTCGGCGTGCGACATCTGTCCGAATGGAGTTTCGCTGGGGTCGTCGATAACCGTGCCACCGCAGTCGCGGACGAGAGCTGCCGCAGCATCGGCGTCCTCGACAGCGAGGTAGAGCATCCACTGTGACTGGGTAGTGAGCGCGTCGCGCGCGGCGTCGTAGATCCCCGCACTGGCCGCCGTCGGATCGCCGGAGACGACCATACGGAAACCGTCACTGTCGCCGATGGAGGCGACGGTCCAACCGAAGACGCGCTCGTAGAAGGGGACGGCGGCCGCGAAATCCTTGGTGTGCAGTTCGAACCGACACGGGGCACCCGGCACGTTTGCCGCTTCGAACCCGTCGAAGCTGCGGGCTTGCCAGACCGCGACCTCGGCACCCGAAGGCTCTTCGAGCAGTGCGCGGATACCCTCATCCGCGAAAGCTTCGGGCTCCTGGAGCACCCGACCGCCAGCAGCGTCCGCCGCGGCGACCGTCGCCTGGATGTCATCTACTTTCAGGTAGACAGTCCAGGCGTCCGCGATATCGCCGATCTTCGGAGCCAGGCGACCGACTGCACGGCCGTTCGAGGAGAAGTCCGAGTAGTCGTCGAAATCCAGGTAGGGGGCGCAGCTCCACCCGAGTGACGCACTGTAAAAGGAAATGGGGGCCGCGATGTCGGCACTCGCGAGATCGGCCCAGACTGGGGTCCCTACGGGAGCTGAAGTTGGGGAGGAGTCGGCCGTTTCGGAACCCTCCCCGCGCCGCCAGAAGCCGTGTGGTGCTGGATTCTTTCGCGTGCCTTCTGCACGGGTGCGGCTTCGGGGTGGCTGAACCGGGCGGTCGCGACACTGCGGCGCGAGGTCAGGCCGCCCGGTGCCGAGAAGGCCGCGCTGAGGATGTCCCTCGCCATATTCATCACCTGTATCCCAACCGAAAGGTTTGAGACTGGTGTGCCTCGTCGGGTATCAGGCACGGGATGCCAGCGACCGTCCCGGTAGGCTGTCGGCATGAAGGTCATCGTCTTTCTCGTGGCGTTCGCGTTCTTTATAGGTGCGCTACTCCTGTTTGGCTACGCGTTCTCGGTACCCGAGGCGTGGAGCGGTGCGATGTTCTTCAGCGCCATCCTCGCGGCGTGCATCTCTTTTGCGATCCCGTTCCACTTGCTCGAATTCGCGGACTAGTCCGGCCGGATCTGACCGGTCCACCACCCACGGTGACGACGGCTCCGAACCTCTAACATGGCAACCCGCGGCTCAAGCTCGACGACGGTGGGTATCGCGCCCGCCGATCCGGCACGTACCTTCGACATCCTGACCCCGAGCGATCCGACGCACTTCTATCCGAAATTTCGAATCATTCCTGCGACGGTCCGCGTCGAGAACCAGACGGGCGGATGGGATGCTGTCGGCCAGACCCGCACTCTGCGCCTCTCCGACGGAAGCTCGGTGCGGGAGACCACCACGGATGTCGAGCGCCCGCGCTTCTTCGCTTACGAACTCTCTAACTTCACGAAGGTCTTCGGCCTCATCGTCGACCACGCTCGCGCCGAATGGCATTTCGACGCAGTCGAGGGCGGCACCCGCGTGACGTGGACGTACACCTTCTTCGCTCGCCCCGGCCGCGGCTGGATTGTTTCACTGATTGTGAAGCTCGCCTGGGCCGCGTATATGCGCAAGGTGATGCCCGGTCTGGTCGACGAAGTACGCCGGCAAACCGCTTCTTGATTCGCCGCTGA
>JAYTXO010000065.1:0-2223 GCA_043742905.1 Microbacteriaceae bacterium
CGAGTCGTCGGGCGCCCCACCGTGGTGCGAATGGTGACTACTTGCCCCAGCAGATCTTCGCGCCGTCGGCGCTCGAGATGCTGGTCAGTCCGGCGACCGCCTTATCGGTGATGAGCTGGGATCCGGTGTTGAAGAAGTCCAGTCCATCGGACACGCTGGGCTTGGTACCGGTCTTGACGAGCTTGACGATGGCGTCGATGCCGAGCGAAGCCATCTTGGACGGATACTGCTGGCTGGTGGCACCAATGATGCCCTGCGAGACCTCATTGACTCCCGTGCAGCCGCCATCGATGGCGACCAGGAGAGTCGACTTCTCGCTACCGGCAGCCTTCAACGCCTGGTAGGCACCATACGCCGCCGGCTCGTTAATCGCGTAGACCAGGTTGATCTTCGGGTTCTTCGAGAGCAGCGTCTCCATGGCCGTGCGGCCGTCGGCCTGGTCACCGTTCGAGGCCTGGTTGCCGGCGATCGTGTAGTCGCCGCCCTTGCCACCGGTGTACTTGCCGGTCGGGTCCTCGTCGCCATTCTTGGTCTTGTCCTTGGTCGGGATACCCATTCCGGTGAGGAAACCCTGGTCGCGCTCATAGTCGACGGATGCCACCTGATTGCTGAAGAGGTCAACGAGACCGATCACGGCGGCCTTGCCGTCCAGTTGCGCGGCGGCCCACTTGCCGATCGCCTCACCCGCGGCGAAGTTGTCGGTGGCGAAGGTGATGTCCACTGTGTTCGCGGGGGCGGGGGCGGTGTCGAGTGCGATCACGTAGAGACCCGCCTTGCGAGCCTTCGCGATCGCGCTGTTGACCGTGGCGTCGGTGGGGGTGATCAGAATCCCCTTGTCACCGCGCGAGATCGAGTCCTCGATGGCCTGAATCTGGGTGGCCGCGTCGCCGTCCTTCTTGCCGGCGGCGAGGGTGAGCTTGACTCCCGCCTTAGCGGCGTCCGCCTTGGCGGCATCTTCCATCGCGACGAAGTAGGGGTTAGTGGTGGTCTTGACGATCAGCGCGACGCCGATCGTGCTATCCGAGGCGCCCCCGGCGGAGGTGCCGGAGCAACCAGCGAGGCCGAAAGCGGACAGTGAGGCGATGGCCCCCACGGCGAGAAGGCCGCGGAGCCGAGTTCGTGATGTGCTGCGATTCAACATCGAATCTTCCTCCTGGGTGTGGCGGGGTCACACCGGATTGACACCGGTGTCATTTGTTAGGTATAGCCGAGTCTCACCGATATAGTCAAGTCCGCTACAAGAACGGATACCAAAAGGTGACACCGATGTCTGAACCGCAAGTTGAGCATGGGCCGCGGCCGCACGCCACCATGCGCGATGTCGCCGCGCTCGCCGGGGTGGGGCTCAAGACAGTCTCGAGAGTGTTCAACGACGAGCCGAACGTCTCTGACGCGACGAGCCGGCGCGTGCGCGACGCTGCTGAGCGTCTCGACTACCGGCTGAACGTCTACGCCGGCGACCTCAAGCGACTCGATCGCCGCGCCCGCACCATCGGCCTGATCGTCGGGAGCGTGGCGAACCCGTTTTCCGCCTCCGTGAACCGCGGTGTCGAGGATGTCGCGACTGCGCACGGCACGGCGGTCATTGCCTCCAGCCTCGATGAGGACGAGAACCACGAGACGCGAATAATCTCGGAGATGCTCCGCCGCCGCGTCGACGCCTTGATCCTGACAACCGTCCGACGCAATCAGAGCCACCTCGTCAAAGAGCAGGAGCGTGGGACGGTTCTGGTCTTCGTGGACCGGACGCCGACCGGGATCGCCGCCGACTCCGTGGTGACAAACAACTTCATCGCTGCGGGTGCCGCCGCCGCCCACCTGCTGGATCACGGCCACACGCGGATCGCCTACCTCGGTGACGACGCCCGGCTGTGGACAGCGCAAGAGCGGCGCCGAGGGTTTCATGCAACGCTCGCCGAGCGAGGTATCGACCCAGCGACAACTGTCACCATCCAGGATCTCCACGACGAGCGGATCGCAGCGGCCGCTGTCGGCGCACTGCTGGACTCGGCAGATCCGCCCACCGCACTGTTCACCGCCCAGAACCTGGTCACCATAGGCGCGATCCGCGCGCTCCGCGAGCGGGCGCTGCAACACGAGATCGCACTCATCGGCTTCGACGACATCTCCCTCGCGGACATACTCGAGCCGGGGATCACCGTACTCGCCCAGGACCCGTATCGAATCGGTCAACTGGCAGCAGAACGGGCCTTCGCCCGCCTT
>JAYTXO010000066.1:0-6980 GCA_043742905.1 Microbacteriaceae bacterium
CGCCCTCCACCACTGCGCTTGCGCCAGAGTTGCGCACCAGGAACCGCTCCCCCACGACTCCCCGGATGAACATGCTGCCCTGCGTTGCCCCGTAGCCGATGACGTTGCCAGCAATCACGTTGCGCTCAGCTGGGAACACGGCTTCGCGCGGCGGGCGCACGACGATCCGTCCGCCGGACAAGCCCTTGCCGACGTAGTCGTTGCTGTCGCCCTCTAGGCGCAGCGTGATCCCGGTCGGCATGAATGCTCCGAGCGACTGGCCCGCCGAGCCGGTCATCGAGACCTCGATAGTGCCGGCCGGGAGTCCGTGTTCGCCGTACTTCTTCGTGACCTCGTGACCGAGCATCGTGCCGACCGCGCGTTCCGTGTTGCGGATCGGGAGCTCGATGCGCACCGTCTCGCCGCGCTCGAGCGCATTCACCGACCGCTTGATCAACTCCACGTCGAAATGCTTCTCGAGCTCGTGTTCCTGCCCGCGACGGTTGCGGCGCGGCTCGTCGGCCGCGAAGACGGGACCGACCAACACCGGTGTCAGGTCGAGACCGTCCGCCTTCCAGTGATCGATGGCGCGGTCGACGTCGAGCAGCTCCGTGTGGCCGATGGCCTCGTCGAGCGAGCGGAAGCCGAGCTCAGCGAGGTACTCACGCACTTCCTGGGCCAGGAACTCAAAGAAGGTCTCCACGAACTCCGGCTTGCCGGAGAAACGGGCGCGGAGCTCGGGGTTCTGCGTAGCGACGCCGACCGGGCAGGTGTCGAGGTGGCAAACGCGCATCATGATGCAGCCGCTCACGACGAGCGGTGCGGTAGCAAAGCCATACTCTTCGGCACCGAGCAACGCGGCCACGATGACGTCACGGCCGGTCTTCATCTGACCGTCGACCTGCACGATAACGCGGTCCCGCATGCCATTGAGCATCAGGGTCTGCTGGGTCTCGGCCAGGCCGATCTCCCACGGGGTTCCCGCGTGCTTGAGCGAGTTGAGCGGGGACGCTCCCGTACCGCCGTCATGGCCGGAGACCAGGACGACATCCGCCAGTGCCTTTGTCACGCCCGCTGCAACCGCGCCAATACCGGATTGAGACACCAGCTTCACGTGAACACGCGCTTCGGGGTTGGCCCGTTTCAGGTCGAAGATCAACTGCTTGAGGTCTTCGATCGAGTAGATGTCGTGGTGTGGCGGCGGTGAGATGAGGCCTACGCCAGCCGTCGAATGCCGGGTGCGCGCGATCCACGGGTAGACCTTGGCGGCCGCCAGCTGGCCGCCCTCGCCAGGCTTTGCGCCCTGCGCCATCTTGATCTGGATGTCCGTGGCATGCGTCAGGTACATGCTGGTCACGCCGAACCGCCCGCTCGCCACCTGCTTGATTCGACTGTTGCGCTCAGGGTCAAGCAGACGTTCGACGTCTTCGCCACCCTCTCCCGTATTGCTGCGGCCGCCGATCCGGTTCATGGCGATCGCCATCGTCTCGTGCGCCTCTTGGCTGATCGAGCCATAGCTCATCGCGCCAGTGCTGAAGCGGCTGATGATGGCCGAGATGGATTCGACCTCGTCGATGGGCACCGGGCTCAGACCGTGCGTCTTGAGCCTGAAGAGGCCGCGCAGAGTCTGCAGGTGCTCCGCCTGGTCGTCCACCAACTTCGTGTACTCGCGGAAGATGTCGTAGCGCTTCGCCCGCGTCGAGTGCTGCAGTCGGAACACGGTGTCCGGGTTGAACAGGTGTGTCGGTCCCCCCCGCCGCCATTGGTACTCGCCGCCAACCTGGAGACGTTCGTGGGCGATGGTGGCCCCATCATCCGGGTACGCGGCCGCATGACGCGCCATGTTCTCGGCGGCGATCACCTCGATCCCCACCCCGCCCAGCAGGCTCGTGGTGCCGGTGAAGTACTGGTCGACCAGTCCCTGGCTCAGCCCGACCGCCTCGAAGGCCTGCGCGCCCGCGTAGGAACCCACCACCGAGATGCCCATCTTGGACATGATCTTGAGCACGCCCTTGCCGAGCGCCTTGATCAGATTCTTGACGGCCTTCTCGGGTGAGATCCCGGTGAGCATGCCGCTGCGCACAAGTTGCTCGGCGGTTTCCATCGCGAGGTACGGGTTGATTGCAGAGGCGCCGTAGCCGATCAGGAGCGCGACGTGGTGTACCTCGCGAACGTCGCCTGCCTCCACGATTAGTCCGACCTTCATCCGGGTCTCTTGCCGGATCAGGTGGTGATGCACAGCGGCAAGCATCAGCAACGAAGGGATCGGTGCAAACTCGGCGTTTGAGTCGCGGTCGCTCAGTACGAGAAACTGCGCGCCGCTCTCGATCGCGTCGTCGACCTCTTGGCACATGGCGGCGAGACGTCCGACGAGCCCGTCGGTACCGTCGTTGACCCGGTACAGGCCCTTGACCACACGCGAAGGCTTGCGGCCGCTCTCCGTCTCGAAGTGCTGGATCTTCGCGAGCTCGTCGTTGTCGATCACCGGGAAGTCAAGAACGATCTGACGGGCGTGTTCCGGCGTCGCTGCCAACAGGTTGCGTTCCGGCCCCAGCCCGAGCTTCATCGAGGTCACGACCTCTTCGCGGATGCTGTCGAGCGGCGGGTTAGTTACCTGCGCGAACGCCTGGGTGAAGTAGTCGAATAGCAGCCGTGGGCGGTCGCTGAGTACGGCGATCGGGGTGTCAGACCCCATCGCGCCGAGCGGTTCTGCGCCATTTTGCGCCAGCGGGGACACCAACATCCGCACCTCCTCCTCGGTGTACCCGAAGGTGCGCTGGCGGCGCACCACCGAGGCCGGGGTGTGGGTGATGTGCTCGCGCTCGGGCAGGTCGGCGAGATGGATGCGACCGGCGTCGAGCCAGTCCTGATATGGCTCGGTCCCCGAGATCTCGGCCTTGATCTCGTCGTCCTCGACGATGCGCCCGGCTACGGTGTCAACCAGGAACATTTTGCCGGGCCGCAGTCGGCCCTTACGCACGATCTTGTCGGCGGGAAAATCCAGCACGCCGATCTCGCTGGCCAGCACGACGAGCCCGTCGTCGGTCACGAGGAAGCGGCCGGGGCGCAGGCCGTTGCGGTCCAGCGTGGCGCCGATTAGCGATCCGTCGGTGAACACCAGGGCGGCCGGGCCGTCCCAAGGCTCCATCATCATCGAGTGGTACTCGTAGAAACTGCGGCGACGCGGGTCGATGTCGATCTGGTTCTCCCACGCCTCCGGCACCATCATCATGATCGCGTGCGGCAGCGAACGACCGCCAAGAGTCAGCAGTTCCACGACCTCGTCGAACGAGGCCGAGTCGCTCGCCCCCTCGCTGACGATGGGGAACAGCGGGCGTAGGTCGCCGAGCAGCTCGGATTCGAGCTGACTCTGGCGGGCGCGCATCCAGTTGCGATTGCCCTGCACCGTGTTGATCTCGCCGTTGTGCGCGATCACGCGGAACGGCTGCGCGAGCGGCCACGACGGGAAGGTGTTCGTCGAGTACCGCGAGTGCACGAGAGCGAGCTTCGAGGCAAAGCGCTCGTCGCTGAGGTCTGGATAGAACGGCTCGAGCTGCAGGGTAGTGACCATGCCCTTGTAGACCAGGGTGCGAGCCGACAGAGACGGGAAGTACGCACCCAGCTCGCGCTCGGCGCGCTTGCGCAGCCGGAAGGTTTGACGGTCAAGGAAGATCTCGGCGAGCGAAACACCGAACTCATCCGTGCGCGTCGATTCCAGGAAGAGTTGCTCAAAGGCGGGAGCGGCCTCGCGGGCCAGGTGCCCGAGGTGGGTCGGATCGGTCGGCACTTTGCGCCAGCCCAACACGCGCAGTCCTTCCTGCTCGGCGATGACGCCGACGTCAGACTTCAGGGTTTCGCGCTCCGCACCGTCGAGCGGGAGGAACGCCATGCCGACTGCATAGCGTCCGATTGGCGGCAGCTGGAAACCGACCACCGCCCTCAGGAACTCGTCTGGTATCTGAGTGACGATGCCTGCGCCGTCACCGGTGCCCGCATCGGATCCAACCGCACCGCGGTGCTCGAGGTGGCGAAGGGCGTCAAGAGCGAGCGAGATGATGTCGTGGCCTGCGGTCCCGCGGAGGGTCGCGACCATGGCGAGGCCGCACGCATCCTTCTCGCGACGCGGGTCGTACAGCCCCTGGGCCGCGGGGATTGCGTTGAACGAGCCGTACGCAGAGGGCTTCGACGCCGCGGGCTCGACCGGTGAATGATGCGCCATGAGTACCGTCCTCACGATGGTGCAGGGGATGGGACGTCGATGGCCCAACGAATGGAGGTAAGTCGAATACCGCTCGGGGAAAGCGGACTAGCGGCGTGTCAGCCTGGTGTCGCTGGACGCCTGGCTAGCCTGGGCGCCTACGCGGTTCGGGAGGTCCCACTTGTGGCAGGAATCCCCTTCGCACTCGAGCCCGTTTCGGCGTCATCGCCCTCGTCGTCGGTATCGGAATAGATGTCATCCAAGCCTACCTCAGAGGGCGGGGTCCACTGCTCTCCGGAGGTGTAGATGCTCGGCTCGATGCCGCGGTGGCGACGGGTCTGCACGGCGATGATAATGATCCCGAGCAGGATCGCGCCGACCGCCGCCCAGACGTTTGCTCGGATCCCAAACACCGACTGGCTCGGATCGACACGGATCGACTCGAACCAGCTGCGACCGAGGCCATACCAGATCAGGTAGAGGCCGAGAACCTTGCCCCACTGCCCGCTGGGCCGACGGCTGAAGTGGATCGCCACAGGCAGTCGACCGCCGGTCACAATGGACCACTTGTTCTCGATCGCGAGGATGAGAATCACGCCGAAGACGATCCAGATCATCTCGTAGAGGAACGTCGGATGGAAGAAGACCCCGGTGGTGGGCAGTCCACTTGGATACGCGGTGTTCGTCGACTCGATCTCGAGACCCCACGGCAGGTCAGTCGGCAGACCGAACAGCTCGTGGTTGAAGTAGTTCCCGAGGCGTCCGAGCGCCTGGGCGATCAGCAGACCGGGGACGAGCGCGTCGGCGACGCTCGTGAAGCGCAGCCCCGCGATCCGGCAGCCAATTGCGATACCGATGGCCCCGCCGATCAGGGCACCGAAGATGGCTACGCCGCCGTCCCAGACGTTCCAGATGGCGCCGGGCTGCGTCGGGTTCCAGGTGTTCTTGCCCACGCCGAAGTAGTCGGAGACGTGGGTCAGCACGTGGAAGAGTCGCGAGCCCACAATCCCCAGCACGATCGCCCAGAGCGACACGTCGACGATGATCCACGGCTCGGCACCGCGACGCACCATCCGGGCATTGGTGATGACGAGCGCCCCGATGATGCCCGCCAGGATGCACAGCGCGTAGGCGTGCACCGGGAGCGTCCAGTTCGCGTTCCAGGCGGGGATCCAGGAGTGGATCCAGGTGCCGACGTAGAACACCGACCAGGCGTCCGGCGGACTGGGAATCGTGAGCGGAAGCAAGGAGCACCTTTCGGCGGGAGGACGGGAAAGCCGGTTCGAAGTCTATCGACTGCGACCATGAGCGAGAGCCGCAGCCGTGCGGGCGACCCCGGCGACGCCGTGTTCGGCGAGAGCTGTGACCAGAGCGGATCCCACGATCGCGCCGTCGGCATATTCAAGCACCTCGGCGACCTGATCTCCGGTCGAGATGCCGATCCCGACGCAGACGTTCTCCGCGTTCGCTGCGCGCAAGCGGGCGACGAGCGTGCGTGCCGCCGTATCCACGTCGTGCCGGGCACCGGTGATACCCATCGTTGACACCGCGTAGACGAAACCGCGGCTGGCCTCGACGGTGGTGGCGATCCGATCCAGGGTCGACGACGGCGCGGCGAGGAACACGCGGTCCAGTCCGGTGCGCTCGCTGGTGGCGAGCCAGTCGGCGGCCGAATCCGGAGTGATGTCCGGCGTGATGAGTCCCGCTCCCCCGGCGTTCAGCAGCGCGTCGGCGAATCGGTCGGCTCCGTACTGCGCCACCGGGTTCCAGTAGGTCATCACCAGAACAGGCGCGTCGACACGGGCCCGGATGGCCTCAACGGCCGTGAACACGTCGCGGGTGCGGAATCCGGCCGCCAGCGCGGTCTGGGTCGCCTTCTGGATGGCGAGACCGTCCATAACGGGGTCGGAGTACGGGAGGCCGAGCTCGAGCACATCGACGCCGTTCTCGACGAGGGCCACTGCGGCGTCGATGCTGGTCGCAAGATCCGGGAAGCCGACCGGCAGATAGCCAACGAGGCTGCCGACACCCGCCGCACGATTGGCCTCGATCGCAACTCCGACGGAGTGCAGAGCGTTCGTCACGACTGGACTGCGCCCTCGTCGAAGAGGCCGAACCAGGTACCGGCGGTCTGCACGTCCTTGTCGCCGCGGCCGCTCAAATTGATCAGAATCACGGCCCCCGGTCCGAGCTCCCGGCCCAACTTAAGCGCACCGGCAAGGGCGTGCGCCGATTCGATCGCCGGGATGATTCCCTCCGTGCGGCTGAGCAGTTGCATGGCGTCCATCGCCTCGGCGTCGGTGGCCGGGAGATAGGTCACGCGGCCGATGTCGGAGAGGTAGGAATGCTCGGGCCCGACGCCCGGGTAGTCGAGGCCGGCCGAGATCGAGTGCGACTCGGTGGTCTGCCCGTCCTCGTCTTGCAGCAGATAGCTTCTGGCCCCGTGCAGGATGCCGGGCCGACCGCGCTCGATCGCCGCGGCGTGCATATCGGTGTCGATTCCCTCTCCGGCAGCCTCGTACCCGAAAAGCCGCACCGACGGGTCGTCGAGGAAGGCATTGAAGATGCCGATCGCGTTCGATCCGCCGCCCACGCAGGCCACAACTGCATCTGGCAGTCGCCCGGTGAGCTCAAGCACCTGGGCGCGCGCCTCCTCGCCGATGATCTTTTGAAAGTCGCGGACCATGGCCGGGAACGGATGCGGCCCGGCAACCGTGCCGAAGATGTAGTTGGTGGTCTCGACGCTCGTCACCCACTCGCGGTACGCCTCATTAATCGCATCCTTGAGGGTGCGGGACCCCGT
>JAYTXO010000067.1:0-3709 GCA_043742905.1 Microbacteriaceae bacterium
CCTTGATCGCCGCGGAGAGAAACACCATCGCGAACCCGGTCTGGGTCCAGATGAAGATCGCGAGCAGGCAGAGGGTGTTGATGAAGGGCTGGGCGTCCAGCCAGCTCACCGGCTGACCGCCGAACGCCACGATGGCCGCGTTGAGCAGGCCGATCTGTTGCCCCTGCCGGTAGTCGTATACGAACTTGAAGATGATGCCCGCGCCGACGAACGAGATCGCCACCGGCATGAAGACCATCACCTTGAGGAACTTCTCACCGCGTGCCTTGTCGATGAACACGGCGTACGCGAGTCCGAGCACGATCGAGATCGTCGGCGCCAGTGCCGCCCAGATCAAGGTGTTTATGACCGACCAGAAGCCGTCGGGGTTCGTGAACACCCACGCGTAGTTGCCCAGGCCGACGAAGGCCTTACCGGTCTTGTCGAAGAACGACTGGTAAATGGTGGACAGGGCCGGATAGATCAGACCAACGAGGATCAGGATCGTGGCGGGCGCCATGAAGGTGATGAGCTGGAAGGTGTAGCCCGTGCCCGCTCGAGCCCGATAGTCCGCGAAGAACAGCAGTGCCCCAGCCAGCAGGGCAATCGCCACCACGTAGAGGACTGCGTTCTGGTAGGGCCGCAGCAGCATCGCGGCGATGATCGGGATGACAAAGCAGGCCGCGACTCGGAGCCAGAAATAGCCGGTGCCGCGGCGCGGAGCGAACTCCACGAGAACGAGGATCACCGCCACGATCACCAGAAACGCGGCGATGACGATGGGGATCTGAAGTAACGGCGTGAGACCGCCGATCCAGACGAAGAAGCTGTTGAGCGAGAACCCGAGAGAGGTCGGGACCGCCGTGTCGTTCGGCCCTGCCGTAACTAGGAAGATGAGGAGCGCCGCAATGAGGACGGCGGCAACCGCAACAATGACCCCGGTAGTGCGACGCGAGATCTGATTCTTCACGATCGGGTGGGCGGTGAGAGTTCCAGTCATGATGCTGCCTTTCTGAGCACTTCTTCGGGCTCCGGAGCGGGTCACACGAGAGGGTAGACGGAGCCGCCCGCATTGCGAGCGGCCCCGTCTACAAAGACGAGCCTGAGAGAGCTCTAGTTCTTGTATCCAGCCTGGATGGCGCTGAGAACCTGGTCAGTAGGCGTCCCGTCAATCCAGTTCACCATCCCCTTCCAGAACGAACCAGACCCGACCGTTGCCACCATCATGTCCGAGGCGTCGAACCGAACGACCGTCTTCTTGTCCTGCAGCGTCTTCATGGCGTCCGTCAGGAACGGGCTCGACGCCAGCGACGGGTCAGCGCCGTTGTTCGCAGAGATCACGCCGCCCAGTTTGACTCGCGCGTTGGCGAAGTCGGGGCTGGACATGAACTCCTGGACCATCTGAACCGCCTTCTTGCTGGAGAAAGCGGCAACGAACTCGCCGCCTGCCTCGACCGTGCTGGCGCCTTCCTTGATCCCCGGGAGGATGAAGGCGTACACGTCGCCGTCAGCCGCGACCGTCGGGGTCTTGCCGTCCTTCGTCTTCACGGTGAGGAAGTTGGACGACAAGAACGAGGCCTGGTGGGTCATCGCGCAAGTGCCGTCTGCGACCTTAGCCGCGACATCCGCGAACGCCGTGGAGTTGATGCTCTTCACGTTGCCGAAGCCGGCGTTGACGTAGCTGGGGTTGAGAAGGATCTTTCCAACAGCGTCGAAGGCATCCTTGATCGGCTGGTCGGTGAACTTCACCTTGTTGGCAACCCACTGGTCGTAGACATCGGGCCCGGACTGGCGAAGGACGAGGTCTTCCACCCAGTCGGTGCCCGGCCAGCCAGACGCGTCACCCGAAGAGAAGCCGGCGCACCAGGGAGCACTACCCGTCTTCGACTGAATCGTCTGGGTCAGTGTGAGCAGTTCGTCGTAGGTCTTCGGGACGGTGACGCCCCACTCTTTGAACTTCGCTGGCGAGTACCAGATGAAGCCCTTCACGTTGGCGAGCATCGGGGCGGCATAGAACGTGCCGTCGATCGAGCCGTAGGTCTTCCATGCCGCCGCCCAGTACTTGCCGACGTTGGAGGTGGTGGTCGCATCGGGCTTTACGACGGCGCCGGTTCCGACGAGGGTCTTCAGCAGACCCGGCTGCGGCACGATCGCGATGTCGGGGGCGGAGCCACCGTTGACCTTCGTGACGATGTTGCCCTCGAAGCCCTTGTCGCCCGTGTACTCGACCTTGATACCCGTGTCCTTGGTGAACTTGGTGAAGGTCGCGTTGAGCGCGTCGGCCTCGGACCCGGTGATCCCACCCGAGATCTTGACCGTCTGGCCTTTCACGCTGTCGGCGCTCCCGCCGGCTTTGCTTTCCGCACAGCCAGCCAGCACAAGGCCCGCCACGCTCAGAAGCGCCAGCGGGACCAGGAAGCGACGTCCCGGTGAGTTTCCCATGTATTCCTCCTCATTGAGTCATTGAGCTCGCGGTCTTCACGCGATTGTGCGGCCCCATCAGGAACCGCTCCCACATAAGCTATTCACCAAGGTGGGCCGAGCGCAACTTTGCGCTCATCACAAATCGGTAACCGTCCTCTGAAGAATGGTCTTGCCTGTCGTTAGCTCGAGTCCCGTGAGTTTTCGCATTGTGGGAGCGGTCCCACTTATCGAACGAGATGCTCTAGTATCGAGGCGGTCAGAGGGATGACCCGGCGCAAGGAGGCGAAACAATAAAGTGAGCGGAATCGCCGATGTTGCGCGTCTTGCGGGCGTGTCCAAGTCCACCGCCAGCCGGGCGTTGACGGGCAGCGGGTACGTGGCCGAGTCGACACGGAGCCTGGTGCTCGAGGCCGCCGGCTCTCTACGGTATGTCGCGTCGACGAGCGCGGTCAGTCTGGCGACCGGGCGCACACAGAACATCGGTGTCCTCATGCCCTATGTGACGCGTTGGTTCTTCGCCGAGGTGCTGGAGGGCATCCAGGACTCGCTCCTCGCTCAAGACCTGGACCTGACGCTTTACGACGCTCGCCCCGGGACCGAAGGACGACAGCGCATCTTCGAGCAGTTCCTTTCCCGAAAACGATTCGACGGCTTGATCGCCGTCGGCCTTGAACCGGGTGACGACGAAATACAACGGCTCGTGGCGATGAACCGCCCGATGGTCAGCATCGTCGGCGCCAGTACCGAGACGAGCCTGATCGAGATCGATGACGACGACGCGGCACGTCGTGCGACGGAACACCTGATCGCCCTCGGCCATCGCCGGATCACGTTCGTGGGAGGCACAGTGGAGACCCACTGGGCTCAGGTGGACCGGCGTCGGCTGAAGGGCTACCGCGACTCGATGCGGGACGCCGGCCTCATCGCAGAGACCAGGCATGTGCCATCAGACGTGAGCTTGCCGGGGGGGTACGCAGCAGCTGTGGACCTGCTCGAAGACGCGCGCTCTCGGCCTACGGCCGTCGTCGCGACCTGTGACGAAGTCGCCATCGGAACGATGATCGCTGCCCGCCGACTGGGGATTCGCGTTCCGACTGATCTCAGCGTCGTGGGCATCGACGACCATGAATACGCCGAAATGTTCGGCCTCACCACTCTTGAGCAGGTTCCGCGTGAGCAGGGGGCCGCGGCAGTGGAGCTGTTGCTCCGGCAAATTGACGACCCCGGGCAGCCTCCGAGCGTTGTCAGCTTGCACGCCCGCCTGATCATGCGAACCTCAACCGCACCGCCCGCGGGAACGGGCACC
>JAYTXO010000068.1:0-4589 GCA_043742905.1 Microbacteriaceae bacterium
ACCATATATCGTGACACTCGCGCGGGGTGCAACGAGGCGATCCGCCAACCGCAAGGAGTTGCTGTGGCAGGCCGCGTGACCTTGGCTCGAGTGGCCCAAGAAGCAGGGGTTTCGCCTGCCACCGTGTCGAAAGTCGTCAACGGCCGCGCAGGCGTCGGAGTGGCAACGCGTCGGGCTGTCGAGAAGGCGGTCGAGCGCGCGGGGTACGTGGCGATCGCCGAGCGTCAGCGCCCGGTTCGCGGGGGCGGAGAACCGCTGGTCGAGGTGCTCCTCGAGAGCATGCACCATCCGTATAACGGCACGTTCCTTGATGGAGCGGGCGGCGCTGTCGAAGCGGCGAGCGCCGGTTTGGTGGTGCGATTGCTGCACGCGGTAGTTGACGATGACGCCCTAGCCTGGGCGCAGAAGCTCGCGCGCGCCGGACGAGTTGGCGTGATCGAAGTTACGGCCAAGTACTCAAAAGCCCGCGCCGATGCACTGCGTTCCGTGGGTCTGCCGCTCGTGCTCGTCGATCCGCTCGACGAACCGCGAAGTTCCGTCTACAACATCGGTGCCACCAACTGGGCGGGCGGGGTCGAGGCGACGCGGCATCTGGTCGAGCTCGGTCATCGTCGGATCGCGTACATCGGCGGACCCCCTCAGATCGCCTGCAATGTCGCGCGCCAGCACGGCTACATGGCAGCCTTACACCAGGCGGACATCGCCTTCGATCCTGGTCTTGTTCTGCATGGAAGCTTTACTTTCAAGCATGGGTTCGACGCCGCGACTCAATTCCTGAGCCGACGGTCGCGACCGACCGCCATCTTCGCCGGATGCGATCTTGCCGCTCTCGGAGTGTTGGAGGCGGCTCGTCGCCTGCGGATCTCGGTACCGGAACAGCTCAGCCTGGTCGGCTTCGACAACACCGGGATCGCCGCGAGCTCCGCCCCGCCGCTCACCACTGTGCACCAGCCGATCCTGCAGATCGGCGAGGCGGCGGTGCGCACGCTGTTCCGTTTGGCGTCGGGCGATCCGGCACCCAAGCGGATCGAACTCGCGACCCACCTCGTGATCCGGTCGTCGACGGCGCCGCTTCCCGCCGCGCCGTAGGCTGGCCTTCATGGATTTCCGCTACCTCGGCAACTCGGGCCTCAAGATCTCCGAGATCACCTACGGCAACTGGCTCACTCACGGATCGCAGGTCGAGAACGAGACCGCGATGGCGTGCGTTCGTGCGGCCCTTGATTCGGGCATTACGACTTTCGACACAGCGGATGTCTACGCGAACACCGCTGCGGAAACCGTGCTCGGCAACGCGCTGGTGGGGGAACGACGCCAGAGCCTGGAGATCTTCACGAAGGTCTACTTTCCGACCGGCCCGCGCGGCCACAACGATACCGGGCTGTCTCGTAAGCACATCATGGAGTCCATCGAGGGCTCGCTGACCCGCCTCCGCACCGACTATGTCGACCTGTATCAGGCGCACCGCTACGACAACGAAACGCCGCTGGAGGAGACCATTCAGGCCTTCGCCGACGTCGTGCGGCAAGGGAAGGCGTTGTACATCGGTGTCAGCGAGTGGTCGGCTCCCCAACTGCGGGCTGGGGCGGAACTCGCGAAGGAGCTCGGCATCCAGCTGATCTCGAACCAGCCGCAGTACTCGGCGCTCTACCGCGTCATCGAAGCCGAGGTGGTGCCGACCTCCGTCGAGCTCGGGATCTCCCAGATCGTCTGGTCGCCGATCGCGCAGGGGGTGCTGACCGGTAAGTACCGGCCCGGCCAGCCAGCCCCCGAGGGCTCGCGAGCCACCGACAGCAAGGGCGGCGCCGACATGGTGAAGAGCTACCTCCGCGAGGAGGTTCTGACAGCGGTGCAGGGGCTCGTCCCGATCGCGGCCGAGCTCGAGTTGTCGATGGCGCAGCTGGCGGTGGCTTGGGTTCTGCAGAATCCGAACGTCGCGGCGGCGATCATCGGGGCATCGCGACCCGAGCAGGTCGCCGAAAACGTCGCGGCATCCGGGGTCCTCATCCCCGCCGAGATGATGGCGCGGATTGACGTGGCGCTGCAGGGCGTTGTGCTGACCGATCCGACTCTTACCGAGGCGAGCTCGCCGAAGTCGCGCGAGGTCTAGACCGTCGGCCGCAACTGTTTTATCGGCCGAGGAACGCAAGCACAGCTGCCGTGATCTCGCGCTTCGCCCGCGCGTCGGTGGCGCCAGCAGTTGCCGTTCCGTCGCCGGGCTGCAGGCCGTAGTCGCCGAACTGCGCGTGGGTTGCACCGGGAAGTTCCACCAACTGCGCGTCAGCAGGTAGCAGGTGGGCGGCGGCGGCGATCTTGGCTGGGGTACTGAGTCCGTCTCGGGTGGCGGACAGGGTCAGCACTGGCAGCCCGGTCGATGAGAGGTCGGCGGCGCAGTACGAGCCGAAGAAGATCAGGCCCGCGACGGCGCCGGCTGTGCCGGAGCTGCGCTCCGCATCCGCCGCGTATTGGCAGGCGCGCACGCCGCCCAGCGAGTGGCCACCCACGTACCAGCGCGTGACCCCGGTCGCGAGACCCTCGAAGACCGAGAGCGGGCGGGTCTCAAAGATCGCGAAGTTGAGGGTGGGGCGCGCGATAACGACGGTCGTGCCCGCGTCGGCGATCCCCGCCAGCTTGTTCGCGTAGGCCGCCGGGTCGACGCGAGCGCCGGCGATGAAGACCAGCCCCGTGCCGTTCGGGTCTTTCGGCGCGAGCACGACACCGTCATCTGACTCGGTCAGCGTGAAGCTGCCGTCGGTGCGGGCGCTCGCCAGCGGCCCCGGCTCGGGCGGCATGGGGGAGGAGGCCCAGGCGAGAAAGCTCCCGATCCCGACGACTAGCAGGGCGAGCGCGGCGAACCCGAACGTGCGGATGCGCGTGCGTTTCACGGTCGTGGTCAGTTCTCGAGCACCGCGAGGGCGTCGATCTCGACCAGCATTTCAGGCAACGGAAGTCCCACGAAGACGGTGGTGCGGGCCGGCAGGATGCCGCTGACCACGCGTCCGGTCATGAACTCGCTGTACGCCGCGTTGAAGGCCGCGAAGTGCTCGGGCGTCGTGAGGTAGCAGCGCAGCATGACAACGTCGTCGAAGGTTGCACCGCCCGCCTCGAGGATCGCAAGAACGTTGTGCAGTGTCTGCGTCGTCTGCACGGCGACATCGTCGACGGAGACGAACACGCCGTCCGCACCAGCGCCGCCCTGGCCCGAGACCTGCACGATCCCCGCCTTGCGCACCCCCTGCGAGAAAACCGGCAGTGGCGCGGGAGCGAGCGGAGTTTCGAGGCGGGTCTTCAAGCTCATGCTTGCCACGCTAGCGTTTTGACATGAGCGAGCCTGTCCGGCCTGTGCCCGATGTCGAACTGGTGCTCAGCGCGCGGCACAAGTCGGTGCCGTCCAACTTCTGGGGGCGGGCGGCGGCGGAGGTGGCCGCGGAGCGGCATCCGCTCAGCGTGTTCTCGACGCCGCTGCTGACGCTCGACCGCCGCGCCGCCGAAAACAACGCGACCACCCTGCTCGAGTGGGTGCGCGAGCGTGGCCTCGAGTTGGCGCCGCATGGCAAGACGACGATGGCTCCCGTGCTGTGGCAGCGCCTGCTGGATGCCGGTGCTTGGGGCCTCACGCTCGCAACGGTTTGGCAGGCGCAGCTAGCCTGCGCGGCCGGAGTGCGGCGGATCCTGATCGCCAACGAGGTTGTGGATCCGGTTGCGATCAGGTGGCTGGCGCGTCAGGCCGATGAGGCGCCGGATACCGGGGCCGAGATCGCCTGCTGGGTCGATTCGGTGGAGGGCGTCCGCCTTCTCGCGGAGTCGGCGGGCACGCTCCCGCTGGACGTGCTGGTCGAGCTCGGCGCTCAAGGCGGCCGCACGGGGGCGCGCGGCATGGATGCTGCGCTCGCCGTCGCACGAGAGGTGCTGGCAGCGCCGCGGCTCCGCCTGCGAGGAGTCGCCGGCTACGAGGGTTCGTACGGCGCAGACCGCTCGGCGGCAACGGTGGCCAGGGTGCGGGCATATCTGAACGAGCTGCGGGAACTGGCCGAGACGCTGTTGTCGTGGGACGCCCTGGCAGATCCGCTCGTGACGGCGGGCGGCAGCGCGTACTTCGAGTTGGTCGCCGAGGAGCTCGGCCCGCTGGCCAGTGCGGTGGGTCGTTCGGTGACTGTGATTCTGCGGTCGGGGGCGTTCCAGGCCCACGATGAGGTGTTCTACGACGGAATCTCGCCGTTCCACGATTCGACCTTGGCGTTCCGTCCGGCGCTGACGCTGTGGTCGCGGGTGCTGTCCCGGCCGGAGCCGACTCTCGTGGTCCTCGACGCGGGTAAGCGGGACGCCCCCGTCGATCTGGGGGTCCCGGTCGTGCACGGTCATCCGGGAGCCGTCGTGACTGCACTCAACGATCAGCACGCCTACGTGGCAATCCCGGCCTCGTCGACGCTGGCGGTAGGTGACGTCGTTCGGCTGGGTATCTCGCACCCCTGCACGGCGTTCGACAAGTGGCGGCTGCTGCCCGAGGTCGAGTCGTCCCAAACACCCGATCCGGCGGTCGTCGGCTTCGTGGAGACTTTCTTCTAGTCGGCGCACTCCGGTTGTGTAGG
>JAYTXO010000069.1:0-1665 GCA_043742905.1 Microbacteriaceae bacterium
CAACTGCGCGGCCTACGTCGGGGCCTACGGTGCCAGCTATGGCTCGTGCGGCGCGCAACACCCGACGGGCGCGCAGGTCCGGGCGCTGACCAACGAGCCCATCCCGGACCCCGCATCGCCGGGGCTCACCACGATCCAGGTACGCGACGCGCTCGCCAAGATCGGCGTGCCCGTCACGCCGTTCAATCGCATGGCATGGTCGGGCGTCGAGGCGCTGATCGACGGCGGCGCGTTCGTCATGCTGGCGGTCCAGTATTCGGTGATCCGCCCGACCGCCTATTCGGGCGATCCCTCCTTCTATGGCGGCCATGCGATCGGCGTACCGCCCGGATGGGGAGCGATGGACCCGCTGTGCGACGGGCGACGGGCGGGCATCTACAAGTACCACGGGGCCGCCTACCCGCGCACGCTACTGCGATCCGCCGCCGGGGCCTTCCGCATCGTCCAGAACGGCACACCAACCCCGATCGGCGCGGGATGGGTGCAGGGCTGGTATACCGTCGCGCACCCGTCACCGATCGCGCCACCGCCACCGCAGCCGCCACAGGAGAGTGCCGTGCGAGTCACCAACATCACGAGACAGCAATGGACCGCCAACGGGACGAACGGCGTGCTTCGCAACACTCCCGCCAGGGGCGCGCAGGTCACCTACCGCCTCCCGGCCGGAACGGTCATTACCTCGATGGCCGAGGCCACCGACCCGTCCGGCAATTACTGGCGGCAGGTCAACCATCCGACCGGGACCAACGGCGTGGCGTGGCTGCTCCGGTTCGGCCCCGGCGTGCCGAGGGATCACGATTGGATCGCAGGCGCGATCCTGCCGAACCCATGAACCCCACTCCGGTGATCCATAACAGTTCGTTCGAGCGCTGGCGCACGCAGGTCAGCCATCACCTCGAACGACTCGGCAGCGGGCACGATCCCTGGGGCCACATGTTCGCGATCGAGCGGCTGGCGCGGGCGCGTCGAGCGGAGTGGATGACCGAGCATAAGACATCCCTGGCCGATCCCATGAGAGAGAGAGGAACCGATGACGATCGAGGATGACACGGAGGACCTGCCGGACGACGTGCCGGAAGATGAGCCGGAGCCCGGACGGACGGATGCTCCGTCCGAAGCCGAGCCAGCCGACCTAGAGGAGGGATAACCCATGCCTGCAATCGACAACACCACTCTGGCGCTGATCCTGACCGGCGCGGGCGTGACCGTCGCGGCCACGATCATCGCCTCGTTCGTCGAGGTCATCAAGCGCGCGCCCATCGTCGGGGCGCTCGTGGAGCGTAACCCGTCCACGACCGCGTTCATCGGCGCGGCGGCGCTCGTCGCCTACGCCTATCTCGCCACGACGCCCGCGCGCGACGCGGCCAACGCCTTCGGCGCGTTCCTCGCGTTCCTCGGCGTCGCGGGCCTGTCCGGCAAGGCGTACGACGCGGGCGCTGCGGTCAAGGCGCGGGTGAGCAGCTGACCGTGGGCCGCCTAGCCGATCTCTTGGCGCGGGCCTTCCTGCGACGGCGGCAACCCGACGGGCCGGACCCGTTCGCGGAACCGTACGGCGACCCGTACATGATCGCGTCCGAGCCCATCGTCAGCGCTCCGGCCCGGACGGTCCCCGTGCCTAAGGGGCCGACCAAGCCGAAGCGCTGACGGGGCAATCCTACAATACCT
>JAYTXO010000070.1:0-3121 GCA_043742905.1 Microbacteriaceae bacterium
GTCATCCTGGCCGCCAACATCGTGGGGCAGACGAAGCACGGATTCGCGGCCTCGATCGTCGACCTGGCCGTGCGGGGCAAGCTCAAACTCCATGTTCGAAAAAGTGGCATCTTCGGCACCGGTCATCAGTTCGGCGTGCAGCCGCTGGACGACTCGGAGCTCGACGAGCAGGAGTCCGGCATCTACAACGCGCTCTCCTTCCGCCCGGAGGAGGACGGCGTGGTGTGGCTGACGAAGAACGACACGACCCTCGGCACCTTCGTGCAGTCGCTGACGAAGTCGGTCACCGGGCTGGCGGTCTCCCGCGGGCTCCGCACCAAGCCACCGCGCTGGGCACCACGCACCGCCCTGGCGCCCTCGGTGCTCGGAGTCGGCCTGCTGGTGCTCTCGGTCGTCAACTCAGCCAGCGACGTGTCAACGGTTTTCGGGATCGTCGGGGTATTCGCCGCCGTC
This sequence comes from Microbacteriaceae bacterium, assembly GCA_043742905.1. Taxonomy (GTDB): domain Bacteria; phylum Actinomycetota; class Actinomycetes; order Actinomycetales; family Microbacteriaceae; genus Lysinimonas. Next base: position 454 of record JAYTXO010000070.1, read on the forward strand.
TGGTTCGCGATCATCGCACTCAGTCGCGCGGGCGGATCCAAACCCCTCTCGCACGACGGCAAGCTGCTCCACGAGAACTTGCTCGGGTTGAAGGAGTACATCCAGCTCGCCGAGGCCGACCGACTCCGGATGCTGCAGGGCGTCACCACCGCCGAGCGCACGCCAGTTGCCGACGGCTCCCAGATCGTCAAAATCTACGAGCGCTTGCTGCCATACGCCACGCTCTTCGGGCTCGAGAAGGAGTGGGCGGGCGAACTCGGCAAGTACTACGACCAGACCCCGCCGGACTCGTACCACGGCGGCAACGTCGGCGCGTTCTCGGTCGGGTACTTCGCGGCCAGCCTGGGCTCGTTCGGCTCGACCGTGTCGTCGTCGTACTCCGGCAGCGCGTCCTCCTCGTCGAGCGGCGGCTCCGGGGGAGGCGGCGGTTCCGGAGGCGGAGGAGGAGGCGGCGGCGGGATCTGAGTTGCAGAGGCATCCCGTCCAGACCTGCATTGTTTGCGAAATGCGGGAGTGGATGTGACGGATGTCACCTGATGTGGCCAGAGAGGTTCATCAGCCGCAGTGGATCCTGCATTTCGGAACAACTGGATCACGCGCGTGCAGGCGCGGGACGCGCGGCCGGCCCAAGCGTCGGATCAACCCTCGAGCAAGCCGCTGAGCTCCAACCAGCGTTCCTCGAGCTTTGCCGCGTCGGACTCGAGCGTGCTGAGCTCCGCCTGGAGCGCGCCGAGGCCCACGTAGTCGTTCGGGTCGTGCGCGACGAACTCTGGGTGCTTCGACGCGATTTGATCGGCGTACCTGGCGAGCTTGCGCGTGGCGGCGGCCAGTTCCTTCTCAGCATCGCGCTTCGCGGCGCCGGTCAATCCGCTCGCTAGTTGAGCAGGCCGCGACCCGGCCGTGTCGAAATTGGCAGAAGTAGGTCGCGACACGGCGGCAGAGCCGCCCACTCGACCAGCGGCGGCGCGCAGCGCGAGGTATTCGTCCACCCCGCCCGGCAGGTGCCGCAGCCGTCCGTCGAGCACCGCGTACTGCTGATCGGTCACCCGCTCGAGCAAGTACCGGTCGTGCGAGACGACGAGGAGCGTGCCGGGCCAGGAGTCCAGCAGGTCTTCCATGGCGGCGAGCATGTCGGTGTCGAGGTCGTTGGTCGGCTCGTCGAGAATGAGCACGTTCGGCTCGTGCAGCAGAATCAGTAGCAACTGCAGGCGCCGCTTCTGGCCACCGCTGAGATCCTTGACCGGGGTGGAAAGCTGCGCGCTCGTGAAGCCGAGCCGCTCAAGCAGCTGGCCGGGCGTCAGCTCTACGCCGCCGCTGACGAAGGTGGTGCGTTCGCGGGCGATGACCGCGCTGACGCGATCGTTCGCGATGTCGGCCAAGTCGTCGAGCCGCTGGTCCAGGATTGCGAGCTTAACCGTCTTGCCGCGCTTCACCCGTCCGGTGGTTGGCTCGACCGTGCCCGCAACGAGGCCGAGGAGGGTCGACTTGCCGGCGCCGTTCACCCCGAGGATCCCGGTGCGCTCCCCCGGTGCGATCCGCCACTCGATCGGATGCAGCACCTCGAGCGAGCGAGCTCCCCCGTCGGGCGAGACGACGGAATAGGTCACGGTGGCGTCGAGCAGGTCCACGACGTCCTTGCCGAGCCGCGAGACAGCGAGGCGTGCGAGCGAGACGGTGTCGCGGATCGGCGGCACGTCGTCGATCAGAGCGGCAGCGGCATCCATCCGGAACTTCGGCTTCGTCGAGCGGGCCGGAGCCCCGCGCCGCAGCCATGCCAGCTCTTTTCGCATCAGGTTCTGCCGCTTGGATTCGCTGGCCGCCGCCGAACGATCCCGCTCGACGCGCTGAAGGACGTACGCCGCATATCCGCCCTCGAAGGGCTCGATCGTCGCGTCGTGCACCTCCCAGGTGTCAGTCGACACCTCGTCGAGGAACCAGCGGTCGTGGGTGACGACCACGAGTCCGCCCGAGTTCGTTGGCCAACGCTTCTTGAGGTGCTGGGCGAGCCATGCCACACCCTCGACGTCGAGGTGGTTCGTGGGTTCGTCGAGAAAGACGACGTCCCAGTCGTGCGTGAGCACAGCGGCCAATGCCACCCGGCGTCGCTGCCCACCGCTGAGATCGTCGACGAGAGCATCCCAATGGATGTCGCCCACGAGCCCTTCGATCACGTCGCGCACGCGGGCATCACCCGCCCACTCGTACTCCGGTCGATCGCCGACGACGGAATCGGCCACGGTGAGACCGGTCGCCAGCGCGTCGGACTGGTCGAGCATCCCGATCGTCACACCGCCGCGGCGGGTCACCCGACCCGAGTCGGGTTGCATGCGGCCGGCCAGGAGGCGCAGGAGGGTGGTCTTGCCGTCGCCGTTGCGGCCGACGACGCCAATCCGGTCGCCCTCGTCGATGCCGATCGTGACGTTCGCAAAGACGACTTTGGTCGGGTACTCGAGCGAGATATTTTCCGCGCCGAGTAAATGAGCCATGAGACGAGCCTACGGTTCACAGCAGGTAGTGAGTTCCCACCCCATATCCTTTCGTGAGTGAATGTGTTCCGATTCAGTGCGGTCGTCCCCCTTGCGGTCATCGCCATCCTGTTAGCGGGCTGCGCAACTGGCGCCGGCGGTCGGGACAGCTCCCGGGCAAGCGGTGCGGCTTCCGCGGCGGC
>JAYTXO010000071.1:0-1659 GCA_043742905.1 Microbacteriaceae bacterium
AGGCCATCGAGGCGCACGTCGAGCGTGGACATGAGATGCACGACGTAGCGGTCCTCGGCGTCGGCGAAGCGGCGGATTCGCCCGACACCCTCGCCGGTCGGCGTCATCTTCGGCTGGGCGAGAGCCACCTCGATGCGGTCCTCGACCTCGTCAGGGAGCTTGGTGCCGCCAATGGCGAAGAACTTAATCCCGTTGTCGGAGGCTGGGTTGTGCGACGCGGACACCATCACGCCGAAGTCGGCTTCGATATCCGCCACCAGGAACGCAGCCGCCGGCGTCGGAATGACGCCCGCGTCGAGCACGTCGATGCCGGAGCTGGCCAGCCCTGCCGCGACCGCGGCGGCGATGAACTCGCCGGAGACTCGGGGGTCGCGCGCGAGGACGGCACGCGGCCGCTTGCCCTGCTCGCGGAGTTCGTCGGCATGCCGACCACGCGTCAATACAAAGGCAGCGGCCTGCGCGAGACCGAGGGCCAGGTCGGCGGTGATGATTTCACCGTTGGCCAGCCCTCGGACGCCGTCGGTTCCGAAGAGGCGAGGCATATCGTGGCGGCGAAGCCGGCGAACCTAGCGCTTCGAGAACTGCGAGGCCTTGCGAGCCTTCTTGAGACCAGCCTTCTTGCGCTCGATGACGCGGGCGTCACGAGTGAGGAAGCCGGCCTTCTTCAGGGCCGGACGGTTGTTTTCGCGGTCGATCTCGTTCAGCGTGCGGGCGATCGCGAGGCGCAGCGCGCCGGCCTGGCCGGAGGGGCCACCGCCGGTGATCTTCGCGATCACGTCGTAGCTGCTGAGCAGGTCGAGCACCTTAAACGGGTCGTTGATCAGCTGCTGGTGCAGCTTGTTCGGGAAGTAGTCCTCGAGGCTTCGACCGTTCACGAGGAAGGTGCCCGTGCCTGGCGTGAGACGTGCGCGGGCGATGGCCTCCTTGCGGCGGCCGACGGCTGAGCCGCCGACGCTCAGGACCGGACGCGGCGCCTTGGGGGCATCCTCGGTTGGGGTCTCGGTCGTGAAGCTCTGAACGAGCTCCTCGGGCAGGGCTTCTTCGATCTTCGCCATCTGTCTGTTCCTAAAAGTCTTGGTTCGCGGAAGGGGTCGGCGCGCTACTGCGCGACCTGGCCCAGGGTGTAAGCGGTGGGCTGCTGAGCGGAATGCGGGTGCTCGGCGCCCGCGTAGACCTTCAGCTTTTTGATCTGGGCGCGACCCAGCGAGTTCTTCGGCAGCATGCCGCGGACTGCCTTCTCGACGGCGCGCGTCGGGTGCTTCTCGAGCATCTCGATGTAGGTCTCCGAGGAGAGACCGCCCGGGTAGCCAGAATGGCGATATGCCAACTTCTTCTCGAGCTTCGCACCGGTGAGGGCGATCTTCTCGGCGTTGACAATGATCACGAAGTCCCCCATGTCCATGTGCGGAGCGAAGGTGGGCTTGTGCTTGCCGCGAAGGATCGCCGCGGTGTGGCTGGCAAGGCGGCCGAGGACAACGTCGGTGGCGTCGATGACGATCCACTCACGCTTGATGTCCGCCGGCTTGGGGCTGAACGTACGCGTCACGGAATGACTGCTTTCTGTCGAGGTGTTCGTGAATCCCACTCCGGTGTGCGTTCGTGACCGATGGCCGCGAACCCTACGGTGGAGGGCTCAACGCGCCTCCAGAAGCGAAGGCA
>JAYTXO010000072.1:0-7605 GCA_043742905.1 Microbacteriaceae bacterium
ACGCTTTTCGCGCGCGGCCTGGGCTTCAAGGAGCGCGACTTCTTCGAGGTCGACGACGCTGCTGCGATCGCCGAGCCGCCGAAGGTGCAGTTCTAATCCACTCCGTGACTCAGAGGACGGCATCGCATGTATAGCGCGATCGCCGCGAACAAGCGCAACACCGTCATCATCATCGTGTTATTCCTGGTGATCATCGGCGGTCTCGGCGCTGTCGCGGCTTTGATCTTGAACAACTGGGCGATCGCGATCGTCGTGTTCGTGATCGCGGCGGCCTACGCCACCTTCCAGTACTTCCTGGCGGGAGCCGAGACCCTCGCGCTCAGCGGTGCGCGCCAGATCCAGAAAGCCGACGACCCGCGGCTTTGGCGCGTCGTCGAGAACCTCTCGATCACCGATGGTTTGCCGATGCCGAAGGTCTACATCATCGACGATCCGGCGCCGAACGCCTTCGCCACGGGTCGGGATCCGGAGCACGCAGCAGTCTGTGCCACCTCGGGTCTGCTCGCCCTGATGGATGATCGCGAACTCGAAGGCGTCATGGCTCACGAGATGGGGCACGTCAAGAACTACGACATCCGCGTCTCGCTCATCGTGTTCGGTCTGGTTGTCGCGGTCGGGCTGATCTCAGACATCATGTTCCGGATGATCTTCTTTGGCAGCCGCTCCCGAGATAGCAATATGGGTGGGCCGGCTATTTTGGTGGTCATCGTGATCGGACTCGTGGCCGCCATCCTCGCGCCGCTCACCGCGGCCGTCGTGCAGGCCGCCATCTCGCGGCAGCGCGAGTACCTCGCCGACGCGACCAGCGCGATGACCACCCGTGATCCCGAGGGGCTCGAGACAGCGCTCGCGAAGCTGCAGACCAACTCCCGCCCGGTCGCCCGGACGAACAGCTCGATGGCGCACCTCTGGATCGCTGACCCGAACCGTCCCGGCATCATGAGCCGACTGTTCAGCACGCACCCGCCGATCCCCGACCGCATCGCACGCCTGCAGTCGAACGCGACCAAGTTCTGACGTTCTCGCTGGGCGGCTACTCGACTAGCGGAACCGCCAGCGCCGCTGCGAGGGTGCGCGCCGCGTTGCCGCGATCCATCACCTCGATCGCGCCCAGCTCTTGCCAGGCGGCCGTCTCGCGCAGCAGCGGAACGAGTCGCTCCTCCATGCCGCCCGGCGCGCCAGCCTCGTGCCACGCCGACTGCACTCGCAGCACACCGTTCTGCCGATCGGACTTGAGATCGATGCGCCCGGCAAGCGCCTCGTCGATCAACACGGGGAGCGTGTAGTAGCCGAAGAGCCGCTTCGGGGCGGGCGTATAGATCTCGATCCGGTAGTGGAACCCGAACATCGTGAGCGTGCGCGTGCGCTCCCACACCACGGGGTCGAACGGTGAGAGGAGTGCGGCGGTCTCGATCCGGCGCGGGATGCGGGCCTCCGCGTGCAGATATGCGGGCGATCCCCAGCCGGGCACCGTCACGCGATGTAGTTCGCCGGCATCCACCAGCTCCTGGATCGCGGTCTTGGTGACCGCGTTGCCGAGCCGATAGTAGTCGGCGATGTCCTTGACGGTCCCGATGCCAAGCGCGCAGCTGCCGCGACGCACCAGCTCACGGATTGCGTCATCCGGCTCGACGCGCATCTCCTGAACGGCAGTCGGGAGGATTTGTTCCGGCAGCGCGTACACCCGCTCGAAGTTGCTGCGCCCGGCCGAGACGAGGTCGCCCCAGCCGAACAGGAACTCGAGGCCCAGCTTCACGTCGCTCCAACCCCACCACGGACCTTTGCGCACATTCACATCGTGCTCGAAGCGGCTGGCCGGTAGCGGGCCTTTCTCGGCGAGCTCATTCCGCAGCCAGTCAAGCATCGGCTGGTTACCGCGCACCCACTCGTGCTGGCCATATTTCTCGCGCATCCGCGCGCGGCGGAAGCCGAACAGCGGGTAGTCGACGGTCGGGATAAAGGTCGCCACGTGCGCGAGATACTCGATATAGGGGCCGCGCCGGGCGAAAGTGAGCCGGTCGAGCAGCGACCTGTCGTAGGAGCCGAGCCGCGCGAACACCGGCAGGTAGTGGCTGCGTTCGAACACGTTGACCGAGTCGATCTGCAGCAGGCCGAGGCGCTCAATCAGGAGGTTCAGCTGCCGAGTGCCAACCTCATCCGGTGGTGGCCGCCCGAAGCCCTGCGCGGCGAGCGCGATCCGCCGTGCGGACGCGGGCGAGATCGTGTCGGGCACGAAACGACCCTAGCGAGAAGGGCCGACGTCGCTCAGACGCGCGCCTCATCCAGTTCGGGGATCTGGACGACTCCATCGAGCACGTAGTCGTGCGGATGCCGCTCCAACTCGTCACGGGTCAGAGCCCCGGTCGTCACACCGACCGCGATCACCCCGGCGTTGCAGGCGGCTTGCAGGTCGACGATCGTGTCGCCGGCCGCCAGCACTCGGCGCACGTCGTGGATACCGGTCAGTTCCATGGCGTGATGGATCAGGTACGGGGCTGGGCGTCCGGTGAGCACGCGCGAAGTGGTGACAACCGCGTCGAGCAACTCCTCGGGACCGACCTTCCAGCCGAGCGACTCGAGCAGCGCGCCGGCAACGGCGTCGTCGAAGCCGGTGGTCAGTGCAACCTTCACCCCGCGGTCCCGCAGAATCGCCAGGGCGTCTTCGACACCGGGAAGCGCGACCGGTGGGGATTCCAGGTAGAAGGTGTCAAGCAGCGCACGGAAGCGCCCGAAAGCAGCGCGCACGGCCTTCTCGTTGGTCGGCACATGGCCGAGCCGCATGAGAGCGTCGATCGCCTCAACCTTGTCTGTGCCCATCCAGTGCTGCAGGTCTTTCGAGTCGACGCTGGCACCGGTCTCCTCCACCGAGCGGCGCAGGGCGACATACACCGCACCGCGATCGTCGATGGTGGTTCCGGCCATATCGAGGGCAACGAGGTCGATCATCGGTTGATCATCTCTGGCTCCGGCAACGGGACGGTGAACATCAGACGACGCGCCGCGGATCGGCTTGCCGACAGCAGCCCTCGCGCGCGAGAGTTCCCACGATGGACACCGCACGCAGCTCCGACATCCTGATCGTGGGCGCCGGCATCGCCGGGCTGTCACACGCCATCGCCGCCGTCGAACGCGGCCTCACCGTCACGGTCATCGATCGGGATGGGCGCGCCGTCGGCGCCTCGGTGCGCAACTTCGGGCACGCCTGCGTGACCGCGCAGAGTGGCGAGCTGCTGGAGTTGGCGCTTGCTGCGCGTGAAAAGTGGATGCGATACGCGCGCTTGGCAGGATTCTTCGTGACCGAGTCCGGTGCCCTGGCGATCGCTCGCACTCCCGCCGAATCGGCGGTGCTCGAGGAACTCTCGGGCTCACGTGAGAGCGGGCAGGTGTTTCTGCTGACTGATCGAGAGGTGCGAGAGCGGATAGGCGCGGCATCCGATCCGACGATTCGCGGGGGAGCGTTGCTTCGCGACGACCTGCGGGTCGACCCGCGCGAGGCGGTCGGGGCGCTCGCGGCCTGGCTGGCCGAGCAGCCGGGGGTGAGTTTTCACTGGCGCACCAGTTTTCTGGGCGCAGCGGATGGCGTCGTGCATACGAACCGCGGCGAGTTCCGGGCCGAGCGCACGATCGTCTGCGTCGGGCACGACCTCGACTTCCTGTACCCCGACCTCGCCGAGGAGTTCCAGGTCGAACGCTGCGGTCTGCAGATGGCGCGCGTCGCGGCTCCTGCGCGTTTCCTTCTCGGGCCTGCCGTGCTGACGGGTACCTCGATGCTCCGTTATCCCGCCTTCGCCGAGACGGATGCCTCGGCGGGCCTCTCCGCGGAGATGGCCGTCGAGCATCCAGAACTCCTCGACATCGTGGCAAACGTGATGTTCACCCAACGGCCAGACGGGACGCTCATTATCGGCGACTCCCACCGCTACGGGGTCACGCAGGATCCGTTCCTCGCCGAGTCCACCACTGACACGCTGCTTGAAGCCATCACGCGGATTCTCGGCATCGAACTCAAGGTGATAGAGCGCTGGCAGGGCATCTATGCCTCCAGCGCGCGCCAGCCGTTCCTCATCGCGGAAGCCGCTCCCGGGATCACGGCCGCGATCGTCACCAGCGGAGTCGGAATGACGATCTCTTTGGGCCTAGCAGAGAGGACGTTCGCCACATTCTGACACCACTCAGCCTTCTGAACCGCCCCGAGCGTTCACCTGGCTTTGCCCATCGTGTAACCCGACGAGCACAGTCTGAGCGCTGGACCGCCCCCGGGATCCCAGAGTCCGCCCCACAGCGCGGACGACCGGGGGCGTTGCCATGGGAAGGGAACACATTCCATGAAAAAGCGTCTTCTCGTCGGATCCGCGATCCTCGCGGTCGCGGCGTTCGCGCTCACCGCCTGCGCCGGCACTGCCGGTAGCGGCACCTCGGCCAGCGCCAACGCCATCACCAAGGCCGAGGCATCCAAGGCCACCACCGCCGAGGCATTCGGAGGCATCGACGGACTGGTCGCGGCCGCCAACGCCGAGGGCTCGCTCAACGTCATTACCCTTCCGCCGTCGTGGGCAAACTACGGCAAAATCATCGCGGGCTTCGAGAAGAAGTACCCAAAGATCACCATCAACTCGGCCAACCCCGATGGCTCATCGGCCGACGAGGTCTCCGCCGCCAAAGCCCAGAAGGGTCAGGACACCGCTCCCGACGTTTTTGACATCGGTACCGCCGTGCTCCAGAAGAACCTCGACATGGTCGCCCCGTACAAGGTCGCGAACTGGGCCGACATCCCGGCCGCCTTCAAGGACAGCAAGGGCGCCTGGTACTACGACTACACCGGACTGATGTCCATCGGCTACGACTCGAAGGTGATCAAGAAGGCGCCGACCTCGATCAACGATCTACTGGGCTCCGAGTACCAGGGCAAGGTGGCCATTAAGGGCGACCCCACGCAGGCCAACGAGGCGGCGTCGGCCGTCTACCTGGCCGCGCTGCAGAGCGGCGGCACGGCAGACAACATCCAGCCCGGCATCGACTTCTTCAACAAGTTAAAGAAGGCGGGCAACTTCCTGGCAGTCACCCCCACCCAGGCGACGGTCGCCTCGGGCGAGACTCCCGTCGTCATCCAGTGGAGCTTCAATAATCTCGCGTGGGGTGCCGCGGGCGGCGCCTCGGGTAACCCGGACTACAAGACCGCCATCCTGAAGGGCACCGCGCTCGGCTCGTACTACAACCAGGCCATCAACGTGGACGCCCCACACCCCGCGACAGCGCGCCTCTGGGAGGAGTACGTCTATCGTGCCGAGGTGCAGAACTTGTACCTCGCGTCTGCTTCGTACCCTGCGACCCTGCAGGCAATGATCGCTGCCAAGACGGTCGATCAGGCGACGCTGACCGCGATCGGTCAAGCGCCGAAGGACTTCGTGCAGCTGACCGCTGACCAGGCCACCACGGCTGGCGCGCTCCTGTCCTCCAAGTGGGCCGCAGCCATCGGCTGATCGCGACCAATGACGACTGCCGCCGTACTGTCAGCGCCGGCCGCCACCGCGCGCGGCGCCGGGACCTCACCGTCCCGGCGCCGCAGCGCGGTCTGGCTGGGCCTTCTTCCGTTCCTCGCTTACGTCGTGTTGTTCCTCGCCGTGCCGGCCGTGCTCGCCGTGGCAAGCGGCTTCTTCGACAGCACGGGCGTATTCACCTTCGCAAACCTGAAGGCGCTGACCTCGCCGCAGATCCTCAACCAGTTCCTGGCTTCGTTCGGCGTCTCCGCCGTCACCGCGATCATCGGCTCTCTCGTCGGTGCGGTCATCTGTTTCGCCCTGATGGGAACCAAGCCAGATGGCCTGCTCCGCACGGTCGTGGATTCGGCCAGCAGCGTGCTCGCCCAGTTCGGCGGTGTGATGCTCGCCTTCGCCTTCATTGCCCTAATCGGTACGCAGGGCCTTCTGACCAAGATCCTCGTTCAGGCCGGGTGGGCCGAAAATCCGCTCAACCACTTCGGCAACAATGGCACCCTGCTTTACCAGATCCCCGGGTTGGCGATCCCGTACCTCTACTTCCAAGTGCCGCTCATGGTGCTCACGTTCATGCCCGCCATGGAGGGCCTCAAGGCCACCTGGGGAGAAGCCAACGCCATCCTCGGCGGGACCAAGTTCACCTACTGGACCCGGATCGCGATGCCGATTCTGGCACCTGCGTTCTTTGGCAGCATGATCTTGCTATTTGCGAACTCGTTCTCCTCCTACGCGACCGCGGCAGCGCTGGTCTCCCAGGGTGGGATCATCCCCCTGGCGATCAAACAGGCGACCAGCAGTGAAACCGTGGTCGGAATCGCGAACGTCGCCGGTGTGCTGGCGCTCGGTATGGTGATCGTGATGGTCGCGCTGATGTTGGCGTACGGCGTGCTGCAACGCCGCGCGGCAAGGTGGCAACGATGAGCCTGGCCGCCGCCGCGGATCCCGCGGGAGTCATCGCGCCGATCGACGGTGAGCAGACTGACGGTGAGCCGACTGGCGCCCCACACCGCGTGACGCTTCGCCCCGCGAAACAGTTGCGATTCGGTGCCGTGCCCAGCCGCCCAACCCGCTACGTCATCCTGATCGTCGCTGCGATCCTGTTCATCGCCCCGATCGTCGCGCTGATCGAGTTCACCCTTCGGGCTGGCCAACCGGTCAAGGGCGTGCAAAGTTACGGACCGCTGCACTACCTGGCGATTTTCGACCCAGCCAGCAGCGGGGCCTACCAGGAGCTGTTCACAGGCATCGGCAACTCCCTGGTCATCTGTGTGATCACAGTCGTCATCGTGCTGGTACTTCTGCTGCCGACGATGCTGCTCGTCGAACTGCGCTTTCCGAAGCTGCGCCGGGTGCTCGAGTTCGTCTGCATTATCCCGATCACGATCCCTACCGTCGTACTCGTGGTTGGTTTCGTGCCCGTCTACTCTGCGGTGGTCGGGATCTTCGGGAGCGCACCCTGGACGCTCGCTTTTGCAGTCGGCGTGATCGTGCTCCCCTATGCATACCGACCCATCGCGGCGAACATGGCGGCTTTCGACCTGATCGTGCTCAGCGAGGCAGCTCTGTCGCTCGGGGCAAGCTGGGGGAGCGTGCTGGGGCGGGTGATCCTGCCGAACCTGCGCCGCGGCATCTTCGCGGCCAGCTTCATCACGATCGCCGTAGTTCTCGGCGAGTACACGATCGCGACCTTCCTCAGCCGCAACGTGTTCCAGACCGCGCTCGTCTTCCTGCAGCGCACCGACCCGTATGTCGGGGCGATTTTTGCGGTGCTTGCCCTCGTCTTCGCCTTCGTTCTCCTTCTCATCATCGGTCGGCTTGGTTCCGTCGGCAGGAACAGGACATCAACATGAGCCTTCTCGAAACCTCGCCCATTCGGCTCGGGGCGGCCGGTACCACCCCTGGCGCCACGCCAGGTGCCACCGTCGAACTCCAGCACGTCATCAAGGACTACGCGGCGCATCGCGCCCTCACTGGCGTTGACCTGTCGATCAAGCCGGGCGAGTTCATCGCCCTGCTCGGGCCCTCGGGCTGCGGCAAGACAACTGTGCTGCGCGCCCTGGCCGGTCTCGAGCAGGTCACCGACGGTCACATCCTGATTGATGGCAGGGAT
>JAYTXO010000073.1:0-6583 GCA_043742905.1 Microbacteriaceae bacterium
TCATGCGCACCGGAGATCACCGCTACCGGCGATTGGAAGGTCGTCACGAGGCGAGTGGCCCGATCATCGACACGTCGTCCTCTGATTGTGACGCTGGGAAGGAAGCTTCACGCCTTGAAGTGGCGTCTGCGATGGCGTGCGCGATATCGCCGCTGGACGAACTCTGGCGAGTACGTTCGGATGACTCTCACTTCGGGAGATCTTCCCGACCCAGTCGAGGCGGTCGCTCAAGCCTGAGCGCTCGTGCTCGCAAGGCGCCCGAAGATCCACGGCGCAGCGCACGACTCATACGAACCGGATCCAAAATATCTCAGAGTCACTCCCGATTTCGCGCGGACGGCCCTGCCCTAGCCGGTCGCCCGAGCTCGTACCCCTGACGTGTCCACTCCGTCCCCTCGGTCGTCAGCGGTCCCTCCGCATTCGGGTTGGGAGTCTCGTCAGTCGGCTCCGTTCGCCGTAGCGGCTGCTCGGACGACCCGCGCGTGACCGCGCACCATTTCGGCCACACCGACATCCGAAGGGGGCGTCTGAGGTGCGACGCCGTCACGTGCGCGGTCAGCCACGGTGATGATCGCAGCCACCAGCTGGTCTGCCCCTGACTGATGCCGAGTGCGCCGCCGTGCCCGACGGACGAGCCGGTCGCTGATACCCACGGCGTCGCCCGCCGGATTCGGTGCCATGACCGAAAGATTCGCTCCGCGTGACACCAGCTCGACCGCCCCTCCCACCTCGCTCAAAATCAGCGGGAGACCCGCGGCCGCGGCTTCGGTCGCGGCGACCGGCCAGCCCTCGAAGAATGAGTTCAGCAGGAACGCGTCGGCGGCGGTGAGCAGAGTAACGGCGTCCGAGTTTCCGAGGAAGTGGATGCGACGGGGCCCGTTGTTTAGGTCCCGGAGCGCACGCGCCCTGTTCAACTCGACAGGATCGGAGACATCCCCGGCGAACACCAGATGGAGGTCGTCACGCTGACGTGCAGCGCGCAGGAACGCGACTGTGGTGGCGGCGATGTTCTTCTGGGAGTCGTAGCGGGCGAGGCAGACCATGACGACCGCGCGCGAGAGGTCGACATCGGTGACGTGGGACAGGGCGAGTCGTGCCGTGCGCCGATCCTCGTCGGTCGCGGGCCTGAGTGAGGGCGCGCCATTGGGGACCACCGTCAGGCGATCTGCCAGCCGGGGGGGTACCCGCTCGGCGTGGAAGTCGCGCACCGTCGCGCTCACCGCGATCCCGGCAAAGGAACTTTCCAGAAGGGTGCGGAACGACGCCCACTTGTCTCGTGTGTAGTGGATCTCAGTGTTGTGCAGCACCGTGATGAGCGGCAATCCCGTCGTCATCGCGACCTGCTCGAGATATGGCGGTGCGCTATGCACTTCGATCACGTGGGCGCCGGACCCCTCGAGGGCGGCCAGGGCCGAGGGGTGGTCGCTCACGCTGATCACGTCGATTCCGAGTCCGCTGAGCCGTCGAGCGCGCTTCCCATCCCCGTGACAGATCACCACAGGGCGAACCCGCTCCGCTGCGAAGCCGAGCGCCAACATTTCAACGACCGAACCGATTCCCCCCACGTCGAGATGATCGGCGAGGATCGCGCACACCACGTCGGCGGGCGGGGTGGCATCCAGCCGATCTGCGACCACGACACGCGATACGGCCCGTGACGAGATCGCAGGAAGCTCGCCAGGGAGTAGTCGACGGGTGAGCCTATGGACGTATCCGTAACGAATTCGCGGCGGGAGCAGATCTGTCAGCGTGACGACAGCGCCGAAAGCGGCCGTCCGCGACCGGGCTCGCAGGCGTGCCATGTCAGGTTGACCTTTCGGGAAGCTGACGTCCGGGCGGTATGCCGATGAAGGGACGATTACGCGCCGTCGACCACAGCGGTGCCAGTGTCTGCCGGTCGATACCGATCAGCACCCACAGCCCCGTCGGACGCCAGAGACCGACAGTGTGTACCTCGCTGCCGAGGCTCAACTCGCTGAGGTCCCGTTGCAGTAAACCAGTGACTACGATCACTCGCCCGACCGTCCTTCCCGCGATGATGGCGCGCGCCCCAGCGACGTCGACGGCGCGAGCGTCGAATCTGCGACCGAATCGCGAGAGTCCATCGATCGAGGTGTCGTCGGCGCCTGCAAGGTCCAGCAAAAGCAACTCGGTGGCCCCCGCGCGCTCGACGGCTTCGTCCACCAGAATTCGGATGTCAGCGAGGACGACCGATTCGCCGGTATCCCGTTCGATCGCCCGCGCCTCGATCGACTCGCTCCACCATGTCGCTAGGCCTAAGCGGCGGCGTGCGAGGCTAGCCAGTCCTCCCGGTCCGTCACTTCGGTGCACCGTTCCGCAAGTAGTTTGTAGCGGCAGCGATTCCGGGTACCCCTCCGCTACTCGCCGGTGCGCGTCATCCAGCTTGTCGAGGTTGATAGTGAGACTGTTGTGCGTGATCGAGAGGTCCATGGCTGTGGCACGCATTCCGGCGCGGCGGACGCGCGCCGAGTACTCGACGCCATATGCGTGCCAAGCGAGGCGTGGATCCTCCGTGAGAGGGCTTCGGAGAACCTGCTCACGCCGAATCATGAAGAGGACCTCGTCCACGCTATCGACATCGCGGGGCTCGGCAGCCGACTCTCCAATGTGGACGACACGGTCACGCAGCCGACCGATGATCTGCCCGTGATGGTCGATGCCCACCGCGCCGATGATTCCAGTCAGGGGATCCCGCTCCAAAAGGTAGGCCGCTCGCTCCAGTTTCTCGAGAGAGTGCAAGACCACGTCCTGATGGACGAACACGAGCACCGCATTGCGAGCCGACCGGGCACCATGGTTGAGCACCGCGCCCGCAGTCGGGAACGGATTCCCGCGATTGTCGATGGCGATCAGTTCGGTGCGCGGGGCCAGGGCAAGACCTGAATCCACCGACCGTTGGAGACAACTCGCCAGAACCTCCGGGTCGGTGAAGGCGCAGATCACGGATACTGGGGTGCGTCGGCTCGGAGTTGGGTTCATCGTGAGGAGCCTTCCGGGGCGGACGATGGTCTAGAAGATTCAGCAAGCGAATTGTAGGTCTAAAACTAACGGAGCTTGTTGACGGTTGGGGCTTCCATTTG
Source organism: Microbacteriaceae bacterium (assembly GCA_043742905.1). Lineage (GTDB taxonomy): Bacteria > Actinomycetota > Actinomycetes > Actinomycetales > Microbacteriaceae > Lysinimonas. The sequence continues at coordinate 3,102 of JAYTXO010000073.1, forward strand.
GAAGGAAGATTCCATGACGACACGAACTTCTGCGGCGGTCGAGCGTGAGCTCGACGGCCAGGGGCGCTGGGGGGCTCCACAAGCTGCCGGGCGAGCCGCCCATCAGAGACCCTCCATTGGCACCGTGCGCAGGGCACCGTTGCCGTGAAATCCGTCCAGCACATACGATGACGAGGGGTGCGTCTACGACCCTGCCTTGCATCGAAGTCGTCGACTGGCTCAGCGGCACACCGACCGAAGAGAGATACGAGTTGACGATTCGCGGTGTTCTGGCGGCTATGGGGCGTCGGTGGTACGTCGTGGTGGTGGCGCTCGCGGCTGCGGCTACCGCGCTTGGGCTTTGGTCGGCCGGCGGCGGCACCTACACCACTACGACCATCGTCAGCTTCGCGGCACCCGACACAACGACTTTTTCGCTGAACAACGGATCGGGCGACCTCGGCCTGATCGCCTTCGCACGATCGGTCGCGGCCCAGGTGAACGTGGGTCGGCATCCGGTCACCTACTCCGAGGATTCGGCTCCCTATTACGGGGCGGGCGTCCGCCAGGGTGTGCTGATCGATGTGCCCAGCGACGGCAATCAGTTCTACGAGAGTTACAAGCGGGCAGAAGTCGACATTCATGTCGTGGGCAAGACCCAGAAGTGGGTGGCCCAGCAGCAGGCGAAGATCGTGAACGAGGTGATGGCTGTGGCGACCTCGCAGCAAGAAGAACTCGTCCCTGCCACGGCGCCTCGCCTCACGGCCACCGTGGTTCCCCTCACCGAGGAGATCAGCGAGGTGGCGCCGACGCGCAGCGACCGAATGCAGGCATCGGCCGCCCTCGTGTTCGGTGCGTTGATCGTCGGCGCGGGCGGATCGGCGCTCGTAGACACAATCCTGGCCACTCGAGGACGCGAGCCGGCACGCCGCACGAATCGTCGACCCTCTATCAGCCTGAAAGGCTCCCCGTCATGAACATCTCTGAATCACTGCGAGGTCTACTCCGTCGCTGGTACATCACCTTCCCGGGCTTGATCCTGGCGGTCGCCGTGGGGCTCGGCGCCTGGCTCTTCTTCCCGGTCACCTATGAGCGATCCGCGACGCAGCTTCTTCTCCCGGGGGCGGGCAATGTGCCCACGAACTCCAACCCCCTGCTGTATCTGGGTGGACTCTCCTTCGCCGCTGACGTACTCGTGCGTGCGGTCGGTTCCGAGAGCACGCTCAACGACATCAAGAAGCAATATCCTGATGCCTCGGTTACCGTTACCCGCGACGTCACCTCAGGTGGACCGTTCATCGTCGTGAAGGTCGACGCGCCGACGGACGCCGAAGCTGGCCGGGTTGTCTCGCTGTTCCTCGACATGACCGCGAACCAACTCGAGAGTCTGCAGCAGAGTCAAGGCATCGTGGGCATCTCCCGGATCGGGGTCGTCGCGGTTGCCGTCGACCAAAAGAGCACGGAGCAGAACCGCACCCGCTTAGTCGCGACATTCGGCGGCGGCGGCGCTGTGCTCGCCCTCGCGCTTCTCCTCGCGAGCCTGGTCGATGGTCTGGGCCGACGTCGGCGCCTCCTCCCAGATGTGGGCAGCTCATTGCCGGCCACCCGCGATTCGACGCGCGGCCCGATCCGGAGGCGGCCGCGCAATGTCCTCCGGCGCAAAATCCCGGACCCCGGTCGCCCTGCGAACGGTGTGGACTCGGCGACGTCCCGGTGAAGCCCCGGCGAGATGGGGCGGAGTCGGGCGCATCGGTTGTGAGCGGCGTACCGGCGGTTACGCGACGACGCGGGACGGACGGCGTGTCGCTGCTCACGATTTACGTCGCGCTGCTCTTCGCCATCCCCTCCAGCTTGACGATAACTGCCATGGGATCTCTCGGGCGCCCCTCACTCATATGGGGTCTCGTGCTTCTCGTGTTCTGGGCGATTGCACGGCTTCAAGGGCGCACCAATCTTGACGTGAGCGGGGGGTCTCCACTCTCCATCGCCTTCGCCTGCTTCCTCGTGCTCGCGTTGATCAGTTTCGCCGCGGCGTTGCTTCGCGGACAGCCGGATGATCAGGTCAGCCCCGCCTTTACCGCGATTGTCCGGCTGCTCTCGTGGGGAGGAGTCGTGCTGGTCGCGACGGACGCCGTGCGGACGGTGGACCATCTCTCGCGCATCACTCGGCGGCTGGTTTTCGCTACCGCGTTGCTGGCAGCCTTGGGAATTGCACAGTTTCTGACCGGGCAGAGCCTCCTGGACGTGTTCAACGTCATCCCGGGAACGACGAACTCCGGCCTGGGCGTGGCAGAGCGCGGGGGTGTGACGCGATCTTCGGGGACCGCGATCCATCCGCTCGAATACGCGGCCACACTGATCGGTGTCCTCCCGCTGGCCATCTCCACCGCGCTTGCCCGAGGCTTCCGTACGAGGCGCGGAATCCAGCTTGGCTGGTGGATCCCGGTCATTCTCGTCAGCGTCTCGGCTCTCGTTGGCGTCTCGCGAGCGGCGATCATTGGATATCTCGTGGCAGCGGTAACCATGATCCCCGCGATTCCTCGACGGTTCCGGCTGCTCGTCGTCACGGGGGGCATCGCGCTTGCTGCGGTCGTGATCGCATCGCTGCCCAGGCTGCTGGGAACTACACTTGCGCTCTTCACCGGAGCCGGATCGGGGACCGACCCGAGCACGCAATCTCGAGTTGGCGGGCTCGCCAGGGCGCCGGAGTTCATCTCGGCCTCTCCCGTGTTCGGCGTGGGATGGGGCACCTTCCTGCCGCGTTACTACATCTTCGACAACGAGTGGGTGTTGATCACCATCGAAATGGGCATCCTCGGGGTCGCCGCCTTCGCCGCCCTCCTTCTCTCGGGCGTCGGCATGGTTATTGTCGCGCGCCGACGGATCCCTCGAGAAGATGTCCATTTGATCGGCTACGGTCTTGCCGTTGCGATCGTCGTCATCGGCGTGATGTTCGCGTTCTTCGACGGGCTGTCGTTCCCGATCAGCGCTGGCACACTCTTCCTGGTGATCGGACTCTGCAACAGCTTGCGCAATCTCGACCGAATGGGTTCTAGCGGTCTGACCGGTGATCAGGGTGGCGGCTACTCCGTAGCGACCAGCCGCTCGCGACCGCGCGCCTCACGCGGTCGGGTCGGAACATGAATCCCATCACGGAGCACGAGGAACCAACCTGACTCCCTGAGCGTGAGAACCGTCAGACACCCGACCCGCCCATCTAGACTGACCGCAGGAGAGGAGAGCCGTATTCACTGTGACACATTGCAGCCGGTTGGCTGTCGAGCGCGCGACGCTCGGCAACGAAGTCAACCTTCGTCAGCGAGAGCTCACGGTTCATGCTGGCGTCGAGCTGATTCGGTTCGAGGGCGCGTTGCAGGTCGAGCTCCCCAAAATTCTTTTGCGCCGGGACGCCTGGGAACTCATCAGCTCCTCACCGAATGCCGTGGCTTCCTGCGGATTGCCCGATGCCACCCCCGCTGCAGCGACCTAGGGCGGGCGTCCGA
>JAYTXO010000074.1:0-2117 GCA_043742905.1 Microbacteriaceae bacterium
GCTCGGCACCGAGCGCGATCACCCGATCACCATCGACATCCGCCGCGGTGACCAGCTGCTTTTCCACGCCGCGCTGGCCGGTACTGCGGCGGACAACGACCAGTGGATCGAGCGCAAGGTACGCACTGTTCGACGGTTCGGCAATAGTTCGTTCCTGGTGGGGCTGCGCCATCGCGCCACGGGCACGCCTTTTGAGGCCCGCGAGTGGAACGACACCTTTCTTTTTGCCGCTCACGGCGGATCGTTTCCTATCAACATCCGTGACTCTGGGCTGATTGGCACCGTGACAGTCTCCGGCCTGGCCCAGCGTGCCGATCACCAACTCGTGGTCGAGGCCGTCGAACGATTTTTGGGCCGCGATGAGCAGGAGTGATTCCTGTCGTTATGTCAAGTAACTGGCGAGAGTCAGCTTTGCAGTAATCCCGGGATCAGTGTCGGCGAGAACGAAATAACGATGCCGATAACCGCGACGACGACAACGAGTGCGGCCATGAGCACGAGGATTGCGATACCGGCGTACAGGACCAGCGAGAAGAACGATGACATGAGTCAAGTATCCCTGATCCGGCCGGTGCAGCGGGCTTGCTTACCCGTGCTGCCATTCGCTGATAATGCACATTATGTCAAGTAACGGATTAACGCCTTGCCGTCGCCACCGTCTCGTCGAGTGTTGTGAGGCAGATGGGATGCCCTGCGGGCCAGCGAAGTCGAGGCAGCGTTCGGAGTTTGGTCGGAAAGTTTGCCTGGTCGCTCCCGTCTTGAACACTCTGGCCAGGGCGGAGGCGCCGTGAATCCGGCGACGGCAGCAAATTCTTCCCGTTTTACCGTAACTCCGGCTCGTTGCCTGGACGCGATGGGAACATAAAGCACTCCCTGTCTGGCGAGAAACTCATACATTCCGCGTCGATGAAATCGCGCCTGACTTTGCTATAGCTCCTCTGCGATCCGCTTGATTGCGTCCAGTCGGCGCTCCCAATCGGCGCCGATTTGCTCCAGCATCCGAGCCATCTCGCTGAGTTGTGAGCCGAGCACGCGGTAGCGCACTTCACGGCCGCTGCGCGCGGATTCCACCAGCCCGACCGCCTGCAGAACGGCGAGATGCTTGGCAATCGCTTGGCGCGTGACCGGGAGCATCCCGGCGAGGGCCGACGCGGACGCGTCACTCTCGCCGAGCGCCACCAGGATGCTCCACCGTGTCTCATCGCCGAGAGCGGCGAGCAGCGGAACAAGGGTGTTTGTGCTCACGATCCCCCAACCAGGTAGGCGACCAGCTCATCCAGCTCCGCGTCCCAGCCTGCTCGGTTGCTCTCCATGCTCGCGGCCGGATCGGACAGGCCGCCAAAGCCTGTTTCGACAACCGTGAGCTGGGTCCCTCCGTCGACGACATCGAGCACGAAGCGGAAAACGGTCGAGTGATCCGGGCCGAGCGGGTCGACCGCGTGCGGGTCACCGTCACCCCAGCGGTAGGCGATCGTCCGGGGCGGGTCGCACTCTTCGATTCGCACCGGGAAATCGCCATAGCCGTCGAAGGAGAAGGTGCCAACGGCACCTACGGCGACCGTGTCAAGCACTGCGAACTGCCCAAACCATCGCGCAATGTGGGCGGCCTCCGTGATTGCGGCCCAGACTTTCTCGATCGAAGTCGCGATCGTGATGGTGCGCTGCACTGTGAACTTGTTGCTGTCGACGATGGAGGGTCCGTTTTCAGTCATGCTCATACTCTTTTCCTTTCAATTGATTACTGCAACCCTAGAGTTGCAGTAATCAACCCAAGAAGCAACCATAGCGTTGCGCCAATCGCGTCGCGACCCTGACGAAGCCGCGCTCTGCCGCGAACACGGAGCCCACAGCAGGGGGTCGTTGCAGACGAACTCTCGAGGGGAGGCCCGCTGAAACATCTGTTCTCTGACACGAATCGGCCCTCGGCGAGCGACTGTCAGCCGGTAAGCTCCCCCGGCGCGAGACCGAGCTCCGATTGGATCGTGCTCACGACCAGCTCGACAACCACGCTGTAGTCGATCTGTGCTCGCGTAGCGGCTTGGATGCTCAGGCCGTCGATGAGTGCCATGATCCGGAGCGCCGTCGAGGCCGCATCGACGGTGATGAAATGACCCGAT
>JAYTXO010000075.1:0-2759 GCA_043742905.1 Microbacteriaceae bacterium
CCGCCCGAGGAGGTGACTTGAGATGTACGTACTGGTGGTCGATGACGAGGAAGCGTCGCGCTATCTTCTCGAGTTGCTGCTATCGGCGCACGGCATAGAGGTCGACTCGGCTTCCGACGGCGAGAAGGCATTCGCGATGGCGCAGGCGCGCCGGCCGGACACGATCGTGACCGACATCCTCATGCCGAACATGGACGGTTATCAGCTATGCGTCCGCCTCAAGAGCGATGCCGCCCTCCGCGAGGTACCGATCATGGTGTACACCTCGTCATTCGGGGACGAGGAGGACAAGGACTTCGCCCTGAGCCTGGGCGTGGACACGTTCCTGATCAAGCCGCAGGAGCCCGACCTGCTGCTGACCGAGATACTCCGTCTGCTCGGAGCCACCGGCCAACGACCGCGGCCCCGGACCCTCCCGGCGGCCGACCTCGAGGTGCAGCCGCGAGTCCTTCAGGAGTACGGCGAGCGGATCTCGCACAAGCTCTACGAGAAGCTCCTGGAGCTCGAGAAGGCCAACGCCGATCTGAGCTCCGCGATGCGGCTGCTCAACGCTGAGGTCCAAGAGAAGAGCCGGCTGGTTGACGAGTTGTCGCGCGCCATCGCGAAGGAGCGGGCGGCGGAGGATGCGCTCGCGGTCAGCCAGGAGAGATTCGCGGCGGCCATCCGCGGTGCCAACGACGGTATCTGGGACTGGGACCTTATCACCGGCACGTTCTTCGCCTCGCCACGGTTCCGGGCTCTGCTGGGCTTGGCGGATGACGTGGAGTGCACATCGGTCGACCAATGGCTCGCACAGATCGCCCCGAGCGACGTGGACCGTGTCCGCTTCGAGCTGGACCTCCACGTGCGAGGGCTGACGCCGCACTTCGAGTGCGAGTATCAGGTGCTCGACCCGGACGGCTACCCGCGCTGGATGGACAGCCGCGGGCAGGCGCTTCGCCGCGACGACAAGACGCCGTATCGGATGGCCGGCTCCCTGACCGACATCACTGAACGGAAGCTCCAAGAAGAGCAGCTGCTGCGCAACGCCTTCTACGACGACCTTACGGGACTGCCCAACCGCGCGCTGTTCATGGACCGCGCATCGTTCCTGCTCTCGCGGCTGAGACGAGACGCGGAGTGCGCGTTCGGGATGCTCGTCTTGGACGTCGACCGCCTCAAGAACGTCAACGACAGTCTTGGGCACGTCGCGGGCGACCAGCTGCTCACCGAGGTCAGCGGGCGCATCTCGTCGGTCCTGCGGACCGGGGACACGCTGGCCCGCCTCGGTGGTGACGAGTTCGGTGTGCTGATGGATGACTTGGACGAGACCCCCGAGGCCGCCGAGATGGCCGCCCGGATCCTCGAGGCCCTGGCCGCACCGTTCGATCTCGGTGCCCACGAAGTGTTCGTTACCGCGACCGTCGGCATCGCGAGGAGCCTTGCCTCTCACCAGAGCGCTGAGGACCTCTTCCGCGACGCCGACACCGCCATGTATCGGGCGAAGGAGGCCGGAAGGGGCCGGTTCGAGGTGTTCGATCCGGTGATGCACGAGACCGCCATCTCCACCCTGCGCATCGAGGCGGAGCTCCGCCGCGCGCTGGAGAGGGGCGAGCTGGAGCCGTACTTCCAGCCGGTGGTCGAGCTCAGGAGCGGCCGCGTGGTCGGTTGCGAGGCGCTGGTCCGCTGGAACCATCCGGAGCGGGGCGTGGTCGGGCCCTACGAGTTCGTTCCCATCGCCGAGGAGACCGGCCTGATCGTCCAGGTCGGCGAGGTCGTGCTCCGCCAGGCGTGCGAGCGCGTCCGCGAATGGGCCGACGCGGGTCTGCCTCCCACCACGGTGGCCGTGAACATCTCGGTCAACCAGATGCTCGAAGACGGATTGCTCGAGACGGTGCGCGCTGTGCTGGAGGAGACAGGCGTCTCACCGTCCAGCCTCGAGCTGGAGGTGACGGAGTCGGTGGTCATGAAAGACCCGGCGGCGATCGGCCTCAAGCTCAAGGCGATCAGTGACTTGGGCGTCAAGCTGTCCGTCGATGATTTCGGCGCCGGGTACTCGTCTCTGGGCTACCTGAAGCGATTCCCCTTCAGCGCCCTGAAGATCGACCGGTCGTTCGTGATGGACCTTCCGGCCGACGAGGACGATGCGATGATCGTGGAGGCGGTGATCGGGCTGGCGCACGGCCTGAAGATGTCGATCATCGCGGAGGGCGTGGAGACCGAGGAGCAGCGCGCCTTCCTGGTGGCGCGCGGTGCCGAGCGCATGCAGGGATTCTTGGTCAGTCCACCCGTGCCCGCGGACGAATTCCGGGCGATGCTCGAGCGCGGGGTCCTGCTGCCGCCGCTGTGAGAGGTCTGGTGCCCGCGCTCATTCGATGGCGAGCGGCCTGACCGAGCCGGTCGACGGATCGACCGCGACTATCCGGTGCGCGTCGGTGTCCGCCACCCACAGGCATCCGTCCGAGGCCGATATCCCGGCCGGCCCGCTCAGCGAAAGGCCAGAACCCGCGTCTCCGGGGAGCGAGCGACATTCCAAAGTGTGCGGGTCGAGGACCTTGATCTTGTCGTTGTAGGTGTCGGTCACGTACAGGGAGTCGGCGCTCCATACCAGATCCTCCGCGTGCTCCAAGAGCGCGTCGCTCCCGACACCGTCCCGGTCTCCGAAGTCGAACAGCCCGGTGCCCACGAGCGTGCGGATCCGAGGGTCGAGGCCGCCACCGAGCACTCGGACCGCGGAGGTCTCGCAGTCCGCGAAGAACAGCTGTTCTCCGTCGGTCGCC
>JAYTXO010000076.1:0-3537 GCA_043742905.1 Microbacteriaceae bacterium
GCCGATCTACGACAAATTCCTCGGCGACGCGGTCAAGCGCACCGCACTCGCGGTGCAGGGCAATCCGCTCGACACCGACACGATGATCGGTGCCCAGGCGTCGAATGACCAGTTGGAGAAGATTCTCAGCTACATCGACATCGGGAAGCAGGAGGGTGCGAAACTCCTGCTGGGCGGAGAGCGTACCGACCTGGGGGGAGACCTCAGCGAGGGCTATTACGTGCAGCCGACGATCTTCGAGGGGCATAACAAGATGCGCCTCTTCCAGGAGGAAATCTTCGGTCCGGTACTCGCGGTGACAAGTTTCGACGGCTACGACGAGGGCATCGCCATTGCCAACGACACGCTGTACGGGCTGGGAGCCGGTGTGTGGTCGCGCAACGGCAACGTGGCGTACCGCGCTGGTCGCGACATCCAGGCCGGTCGGGTGTGGATCAACAATTACCACGCCTACCCGGCGGGCGCTGCCTTCGGCGGCTACAAGAGTTCGGGCATCGGTCGCGAGAACAGTCGCCTTGCGCTCGACCACTACCAGCAGACGAAGAACCTCCTCGTTTCGTACGACGAGAACAAGCTGGGTTTCTTCTAAACCCAAGAGTCGAGGGTGCCGGTCGTGTTCGGGTCACGACCGGCCCCCTTTCACGAAACTTCTCCTGCTGGAGAACGCATACTGAATCCAGACCGAAAGGACACCGATGTCTGTCATCGAAAACACCGGAGTGGTCACCGCCTCCGTCACGGTTCCGGGCGAATCCATTCCCCGCGTCGAGTTCCTGCCGGTGACCGCAGACCTGCTCCGTAAGCTCTGGGACCAATACGGGCCCCTCATGATCCACCAGTCTGGCGGATGCTGCGATGGCTCGAGCCCGATGTGTTTTCCGGCGGGTGACTTTCTCACCTCTGACCAGGATGTTCTCCTCGGCCGGCTCGATATTGCTCCGACTGGCAGCGATCCGCAGGTGATCGATTTCTGGATGTCGGCCGAACAGTTCGAGTACTGGAGCCACACTTTCCTGACGGTCGATGTCGTCAAAGGACGCGGGAGCGGCTTCTCGGTCGAGGCCCCCGAGGGTGTGCGTTTCATGATCCGCTCCCGCCTGATGCAGACCGAGACCCCGTTCGTGTAACGCCACATTCGCCTGCGCGGGTCGACACGACCCCTTCTGCCCCTTCGCGCCCGTGAGTGACACTCGCGCCCAAACCTTCGGGCGCGCGTGTCACTCACGGGCGCGGAGGGTGTCGTGAAGGTAGGTAGCGGATGCCGCGGTCGGTGGTGTCCCGCACAATTGAATGGTGTTCGTTGCCGTCTTTTCCCTGCCCGGGGGTGTCGCCCTCCAGCGGCTCGCAGATGACGGTGCTCTCGATGGTGACGCGCAGGTGGTCGCCGAGGTGGATTTTGCACCGGCAGTTGCCGCACTCGAGCGGCGCCACCCGCGCTGGGTCTGGGACGATACCTCCCGGTGGTACGCCCGTCTCCTCGAGGCGCACGTTCGCGTCGAACGGTGCGTGGACCTGCGGTTGTCGCACGCAATCCTTCGCAATTCGTCGCTGACGGCCGAATCGGCTCTCGCCGCTGCTCCCAAGTGCTCGTGGGATAGCAGTGCGCTCGAACGTCTCGAGAAACCGGTGGAGCACACCCTCTTCGACCTGGACGTGGTGCCGGCGGATGACGTCACCGAAGACACCCTCGCCGAATTCGCCGTGCAGCGGGCCGCGATCGCCGGCGCCGAGAACCCGGCACGCATCGGGCTGCTCCTCGCGGCCGAGTCTGCCGGGGCTCTCGTTGCCGCAGAGATGAGGTATTCCGGCCTGCCCTGGCGCGCGGACATCCATAACGAAATGCTCGAGAGTCATCTCGGTCCGCGGCCCATCTCCGGCGAGCGACCGCTGCTTCTCGACGCCACGTTGCGCCGGCTTCGAGCGGAGTTGGAGGCACCGACCCTCAATCCGGATTCACCGTCCGAGCTCCTCAGAGCCCTCGCCGTCGCGGGACTCATGGTCACTTCCACGAGGTCGTGGGAGCTCAAGACGCTGAAGCATCCCGCAATCGAACCGCTGCTCGAATACAAGAAGCTCGCTCGCTTGCTTGCGGCCAATGGATGGCACTGGCTCGACTCGAACGTGCGTGACGGGCGTTTTCATCCCGAGTATGTGCCGGGGGGAGTCGTGACCGGACGGTGGGCGAGCACCGGCGGCGGCGGAGCCCTGCAGCTTCCGAAGCAGATTCGTAGAGCCGTCGTCGCTGATCCCGGCTGGAAATTCGTGGTGGCCGACGCCTCGCAGCTCGAGCCGCGCATCCTCGCTGCCCTCTCGGGTGATCGACGAATGGTGGAGGCCGGCAGTGCGGGTGATCTGTACGCCGGCATCGTCGCCGGTGGTGCCGTTGAGACCCGCGATCAGGCCAAGGTGGCCATGCTCGGCGCCATGTACGGGGCGACCTCCGGCGAGAGCGGTCGGTTGATGCCCCGCTTGACGAAGATCTATCCGAGGGCGATTGCCATGGTGGAGGAAGCGGCAAGGGCGGGGGAACGCGGCGAGGTAGTCACGACTCGGCTGGGTCGCAGCTCGCCCCGGCCGGGAGCGGCGTGGCATGCCAGCCAAGCGGATGCTTACGGCGAGACCGGAACGGATGCCGATGCGAGCCGTGCTCGCGGCCAGGCGCGGAGCTGGGGTCGATTCACCCGCAACTTCATCGTGCAGGGCAGCGCCGCGGAATGGGCGCTGTGCTGGATGGCAAACCTCCGTCGCGCCCTGCATGAATCGTCAGCGGGAGCGTGGATCACCGATTCCCCGCACCTGGTCTTCTTCATGCACGACGAGGTTGTTGTGCACTGCCCGGCGAGCCAGGTAGGTGTCGTCGAGGCGGCCATCCGGACGGCGGCCGAGGAGGCGGGCCGTCTCATGTTCGGTGCCCTGCCGGTGACCTTCCCGCTGACCGTTGCCATCGTTGACGACTATGGCCAGGCCAAGTGAGTCAGTGTGCCGCCACGCGTCGACCACGTTTCGGCCGGGAATCAGACAGCGGGCGAAACGAGTCATAGTCGACGAGGGCGGCGATGGCAGATCCGAGCCAGGCGATCGCTGCGACGGCCTGCGCCTCCCTGGCGACGAGCGCGAGACGAGCATCCGCGAGGGTTGGCTCAACCGCGGAGCGCGTGTCGGCGAGATCCCGCTCCCACCATCGCCGATACCGTTCCGACACCAACTTGGCCGCCACCGGATCAATTGAGCTCGTCACGAGCACTTGGTCGAGCATCTCGGTCCACTCCGGTAGGCCGTCGAGCACTGGTTCGCTCATCCAGAAACTTGCAGCGGCCGCGCCTGCGTCGGTCAGCCGATAGAGCGGAAGGGAATCCACGGTGGTTCCTGCGGGCACGACGAGGCCCGAGCGGGCGAGACGTTCGAGGGTGCTGTAGATCTGTCCGACGTTTACCGGGCGACGATGCGGTGCGCGTGCGGCGAGTTCGGAGTGCAGCTGGAGACCATAGCCCTCGCCGAGCGAGAGCACGGCGAGCAGCCCATCTCGAACCGACACCA
>JAYTXO010000077.1:0-11269 GCA_043742905.1 Microbacteriaceae bacterium
GATCGTCTGAAGTTGTCTGCAAGGCATCAGAAGTTGCCTGCAGGTGATTTGGTGCGTGACCTGAGGAAGTAGCCGATGTCAAATGCCCCCGTCGGACCACCCGACGCAAGCCTCAATCCCAGATATGCGGGCATCGCAACTTTCGCCCGGCTTCCGCAGTTGCGCGACGTCTCGCACGCGGATATCGCCGTCGTTGGCGTACCGTTCGACACCGGGGTCAGCTACCGTCCAGGCGCGCGATTCGGACCCTCGCACATCCGTGAGGCATCCCGCCTTCTCCGCCCATACAATCCGGCACAGGATGTCGAACCGTTCTCCTCTCAGCAGGTCGCGGATGCCGGAGACATCTCGGCGAACCCGTTCAACATCCTCGAGGCGGTGGACCAGATCGAGCACGCTGCGACCGAACTCAGTTCTGGCGGCACGCGACTCGTCACCCTTGGAGGCGACCACACCATCGCGCTCCCATTGCTTCGGGCCGTAGCGAAGAACCACGGACCCGTCGCTGTGCTGCACTTCGACGCCCACCTCGACACCTGGGACACCTACTTCGGCGCACCCATTACGCACGGCACGCCCTTCCGTCGCGCTTCAGAGGAGGGCCTCATCGACCTCACCGCGAGCACGCACGTTGGGATCCGCGGCCCTCTCTACGGACCGGAAGATCTGCGAGACGACGCACGGCTCGGCTTTGCCATCATCTCCAGTTCCGAGATCGAGACCGAAGGCCTCTCCCGCGCCATTGAAAGGATGTTGGCTCGGCTCGGCAGCCGCCCCGTCTACATCTCGGTGGATGTGGACGTGCTCGACCCCGCACACGCTCCCGGCACCGGAACCCCTGAGGCTGGCGGGATGACGACCCGCGAACTTCTGGCCATGATTCGTGCGCTCCGGCCCGTCAACCTGGTCGGCGCCGACATCGTCGAGTTGGCCCCGGCATACGACCATGCACAGATCACCGCGATCGCAGCGTCGCACATCGCCTACGAAATCATCTCCGCAATGACCCAAGAAACCACGTCAGATGGCCGGTGACACCACACCGCCCGCTGGCGCATCCCTAACCATGACGCCCGAAAGGACGAGGATGTCTGACACTGAGGTCGCGACCAATCGCGAAAGCGTGATCGAGCAACACTCCATCGACTACATCCCACACGCCGAACGCCACGGCAAAGTTTGGCACCAAGGTCCGTTCTGGTTCACTGGCAACTTCGTCCTCCCGACCCTCGTCACCGGGTTCCTCGGGCCATCGCTCGGCCTGAGCGTATGGTTCAGCGTCTTGGCGATATTTCTCGGGGCGTGTTTTGGCACATTTTTCATGGCCTTCCATGCCAACCAGGGGCCACGGATGGGGCTGCCGCAAATGATCCAGTCGCGCGCCCAGTTCGGCAGCCGCGGCGCCATCGTTCCATTCGCCGCCACGGTCTTCGTCTACATCGGCTTCCTGGTGTTCGACACCATCCTCGCGACACAGGGCATCGGACTCATCGCGCCCGACAGCAAGATCATCTGGTACCCATTACTGATCGCGCTGTCGATCGTCATCGCAGTCGTCGGGCACGACCTGCTGCACTTCATACAGCGGTGGCTCACGTACATCCTCGTCGTCGTCTTCGCGATCATTACTGTCATCGCGGTCATCCACTTCTCGTCCGTTCCCGTCGTGCACGGGGCGCCGGCGGCGACAGCGGGGTGGAACACGGTCGCGTTCCTCGTGCAGTTCTCCATCGCGGCCGGATACAACATCAGCTACGCCGTCTATGTATCGGACTACACCCGTTACCTGCCAGCAAAAGTCTCCGCGCCGAAGCTGATCACATCCGTTTACGCGGGCGCCGCACTCTCCGCCGTGTGGCTGATGTCACTCGGTGCCGTTCTCGCCAGCTACATTCCGAACGCAGACCCGATCCTCGCTCTCCGACAAATCGGTGACCTCATCTTCCCGGGCTTCGGCACAATTACCGTGCTCGTCTCCGTGCTGGCACTCATCTCCATCATGGGAGTGAACGCGTACGGGGCGATGCTCACGGGTACGAGCGCGATCGACGCCTTCAAAACAGTGCGACCCACGGTTCGACTCCGCGTCATCGGTCTTGTCGTCGTCGGCGTCGCGTCTCTCGTGATCGCGTTGGTCATCCCCGACAACTACGTCGCGAGCTTTAACAGCTTCGTGCTCCTGATGCTCTATTTCCTGGTGCCGTGGACTGCAGTCAACCTGGTTGACTTCTACTTCGTGCGCCGCGGCAAATACGCGATTGCTGAGATATTGAAGTCAAACGGGCTCTACGGCCGCTGGGCCTGGCGAGGCGTAGTCGCCTACTCCGCCGGGTTCCTGGCAATGATCCCGTTCTTCTCGGTGAGCTTCTTCGTCGGACCGATTGCCCAGCTGTTGGGCGGCGCGGACTTCTCGTTCGCGATTGGACTCGTCGTCTCCGGCGGCCTGTACCTGATCTTCGCGCGCAGCCTCGACCGCGCCGCAGAAGAAAAGGTGCGTGTGGCAAGCGACGCAACACTCGAGGCTTCGGTACGGTGAGCGACGGCCCGCTGGTCACGGTCGCCAGCGCACAGCTTGCGCCCGTGATCGGTGACGCCGCCGAGTCTCTGACGCGGATCGATGTCGCAATCCGCACCGCGGCCGGACGCGGGGCACACATCGTGGTGATGCCCGAATTGGCGAACTGCGGGTACATGTTCGCGGATGTCGACGAGTTACGGGCAGCGGCCCAGACACTCGACGGACCCTACCTGAGCTACCTCGCGGGGGTGGCGTTGGAGCTCGGAATCGTCATTGTGAGCGGGTTCGCAGAACGAACGGCCAACGGCGAACTGTATAACTCCGCGGTGATCGTCGACCGCAGCGGAACGTTGGCCTCGTACCGCAAGGCGCACCTCTGGAACGCGGAGAAGACATGCGGATTCATGGCGGGCAGCGCACATCCACCGGTCGTCGACACCGAGTTCGGCCGTCTCGGGTTGCTCGTCTGCTACGACCTTGAGTTTCCTGAGTGGGTTCGCCGGGTCGCCATGGACGGCGCGGAGCTGCTGTGTGCGCCGGTCAACTGGCCTTTTTACCCGCGGCCGGACGGCGAACGACCCGGCGAAATCATCCGCGTACAGGCAGATGCTGCGGTCAACCGGATGTACATCGCGGTGGCGGACCGGGTCGGGAACGAGCGCGGCCAAGATTGGCTCGGTGGCACGGCGATCATCGACGCGGACGGTTACCCGGTCACTCCGATCCGGCTCGGCGAGACCCACATTGCGCTCGCCACCATCGATCTCTCACTCGCCCGCGACAAGACGATCAGCCCGCGCAACGACGTCCACGCTGACAGGCGACCTGAACTTTACGGCTAGTCCGCGCTGCCAGAACCGCGGGCCCAAGAGGTGGGAACTGCATCCGTGTCGGGCTCCCTCGGTTCGAGAGATGGTGTGTATGCCGCGTGTCGCAAAGCCTGGCCAGCCCGCGAGTAGCCGTTCGTAACGGCTGCCGAAAGCCGACTCCGGTCAGTACACGCTGTAGCCTCCGTCGATCGTCAAGACCGACCCGGTCATGAAACTGGATGCCGAGCTGGCCAAGAAGACGACCGCGCCACCGAGTTCTTCGGGTTCGCCGGCGCGCTGTTGCGGCGTGTCTTCAATCCAGTACCGCTGAAACTGCGGGTCGTCGATGGGCGACATGTCGGTGCGCATGTATCCGGGCGCCAGGGCGTTCACCCTGACGTTGTGTGGCGCCCACTCGGCTGCGAGACTCCGCGTGAGGTGATGCACCGCGGCCTTCGACGCGTTGTACGCCGGCTGCCACTGAGGACGGTTGACGATTGACGCCGACATCGAGCCGATGTTAATCATCGACCCTCCTCCATTCGCGATCATGTGTCGCCCGAAAACCTGGCTTGCGATCCACAGGCCGTCGACGTTTACTCCCATGACGTATCGCCACTCGTCATCTGTTACGTCGACGGCCGGCTTGTGGATGCACACTCCCGCGCTATTGACCAGAATGTCGGCTCGGCCGAACTCGTCGACTGTTTTCTCCAGCAGCTTTTCTACGTCGTCGCGCGAAGTCACGTCGGCCGCGACACCGAGGGAGGCGCCACCGAGGGCTCGGATCTCGTCGCTGACGGCCGCAGCCTCGCTCGCGTCACGGCCGACGATCACGACGTTTGCCCCAGCCTCTGCGAGCGCCTGTGCAAAGGCGCGGCCTAGCCCACGGGTGGAACCGGTCACTACCGCGGTTCGCCCCGTGAGGTCGAATCGGTCAAGAACTTTCATGCCGCACCACTTTCATTGTTATCCGATTACTGTCCCAGGAGCGAAAGCGTCTCAGTGCCAGAGAACGATCCGGTCCGCATTCCTTTTCGTGCTGTCCACAAGTCGCGCATTGGTCGCGTCGGGTCCGTTCGCCCGGCTGATTGCATCATCTCGCTCCATCCCGAAAGCTACATGTCGTTCGATCAAGCGGTGAATCCGGATGTGTCGAGGCGTGTCGACAAACGCGTGGACGCGAGCACTGCACCAAATCTCCGACATCACCTCGGTCTACATTGCCGCAGCGGGACCCGTCGGATTCGGTCTGCTGATCATGGCCAAAGATCAGAATGCCTGCGGACGTGCCCATCTACATCAGTGATTTTTTTCTCACTCGACGTGCGCACGGCCCTGATAACCGGGGGTAACTCCGGGAGCTCGGCGTCGAAGCTTCTGCCGCGGCTGGAGATGTGACGGTTCACGAAGAAGCCCGCGACACTGTCGCGACCGCGCTCACCGTCAATGGCGCGATCGAAATTCTCGTCAACGACGTGGGTCGCGGTTGCAACGTTCCTACCGAATCGATGCCGTTCGAGCACTGAACCGAGCTCATCGATAAAAACCTCACCTCTGTGTGCCGAATGTGCCAACTGGCGCTCAAGCAATGCTCGATCGAAAGCGGGGCTCGATCGTGAACCTTGGTTCGATCTCCGGATACATCGTCAATCGTCCGCAGTGGCACTCGCCCTATGGCACGGCAAAAGCCGGTGTGCACCACCTCACGCCGCTCCGAAGCCCGAAAAGGGACGCCCCGCACAAGAAACATGGCCTACTCCTCCACTGAAGGGCTCACCTCGAGCGACCCCATCATGTTGTTGAATGTGCGCGTGATTCTGATGTCGTCGACGCGCTGCGCGTCGCGCCGTTCCCTGGCCCGCTCGACGTAGGCCTCCGGGTGCCCGGACTCCAGGGCAGCGACCGTTTCGACGATGAACTCGTCGAGAGGCATCGCATTCGGATGCACGAGATTGACGGGCTGAAGCCCGGTTCGGGTGAGCGGCGGAGCGATCTCGATGATCTCGGGTGGCATCCGGCCGAGGCGGTGACGCAACGACAGGGTGTACGAGTGCATCGCCGCCTTCGTGGCCGAGTACAGCGGCGACCGGGCCAGCGGCACATAACCGAGCATCGATGTGACGTTGATGATGGCCGATTCGGGCGTGGTGCGCAGGTGTTCGATGAAGGCGGAGATCACACGGACAGGGCCGAGCAGGTTCGTCGACACGATCTGCACTAGGGCTTCGTCGTCGATTGCCGCAGCCGGGTCCTCATCGGTCATGATGCCCGCGTTGTTGACGACGACATTGAGTCCCGGATGCCGTTTGAGCAAAGCCCCGGCCGCTTCCGTGATGCTGCGGGGGTCGGCCACGTCGAGGGCAAGAGTCTCGATCCGAGGGTGGGATCCGGCGGCATCCTCCAACGCCCCCGCCCGACGCCCAGCGACGATGACGGTGTTGCCGCGAGCGGCGAGTGCGTGCGCTAGACCGCGGCCGATCCCTGAGCCACCCCCGGTGATCAGGATCGTGTTGCCGGTGAGCCTCATCGTGATGCACCGACCGCCCGGGCCTGGTACGCGCTCCACTCGCGCCGCACGAACGCCTCGTACGATGTCGGTTCGCGTCCGAGCAACCAGGTGAGCACATTGGGATTCCCGAGGAAGTCGTGGGCGCTGTACCGCGCCGAAATCGACCGCAACACGCGCAGCTGGTGCGGGGCATCCACGGGGTCGCGGTTGCCGAGCCATGCTGCGGCGTAGGTCTCCGCGTCAATCTCCCGCACGTCGATCGGCTGCTCAAGCACGCCGGCGATTACCTGGGCGAGTTGTGTGGCGGTGAAGCGCCCGGGAGCGACGAGCTCGTAGGTGGCCGAGGCATGCCGGGCGCTGTCGGTGAGCGCCTGGACTGCAACGTCCGTGACGTCGTCGAGGTCGACCAGGGACTGTCGTCGATGAAGCGACCAGGAAAGCTCGAAAACCCCTCGCTCGAACGCTGGCCGCAGCTTCAACGGCAACATGTAGTTAGACGGTTGGAGAATCGTGAACTCGAGATCCGAGGCCAGCAGGTGCTCCTCAACGTCCCTTTTGATCTCGTGTTGCACAAGATCAGTGACGATGGAATGCAGCACCGAACTGAAGACGAAGTGCCCGACTCCTTCCTGGCGGGCCGCATCGATCAGGCCGATTCCCATGGCCCTCTCGCCGGGGTCCAGCGTTGCGCCAACGTGGTAGACCCTGTCGACGCCCTGCACCGCCGCGCGCTGAACTTTGGGATCGGCAAGATCGCCAACGACCACGGCCTCAACGTCCAGCTCTCGAAGGACCGACGCCGACGCATCGGTCCTCACGACAGCCCGTACCGGCACCCCGAGCCCGAGCAGCTTCGGCACGAGCATCCGGCCCTGGTTGCCCGCTGCGGCGGTGACGAGAACGGTCACGGCTCAGGCGTTCGCGGCGCTCGCGCACGCCTGCGCGAAGGCGAGCTGCGAAGCCTGAAACTCCCCGCCCGGCTTGTGAAAGTCGATGCAGTGTCCGCTACCGAGCTGCAACGCGAAGTCGGTCGAGGCTGCGGCAGTGAAGCCAGCGCGGTATTCGTCGATCTCGTCCTGGCTCGTGACCCAGAGATGATCGAATTCCCCCTGACGGTGGTGCACGGGCACGGTGATGCGCGCGGCGGTCTCGTGACGCTTTTCGATCCAGCTTCCGGTGATATCCAGCAGCTCTGCTTTGGGCACAGCGGTATTGGACGGGTAGCTCGCGGCTGGCATGTCGTCGGAGAACGTCTCAGGCGGCCCGAACATGAGTTGATCCTTGAGCGGCACCGGCAGATCGATCATGGGGATTGGGGGCAGCTGCGCCCACGCCTCCTTGGACTCCTCGGGAACGCGAACGAGGCAGCCCGAGGTGGCCAGGCCGAGCAGCGGCCAGCTCGGCCCTGACGCGGCGATCGCTGTCGCGATGCCGCCCCCGATCGAGTGACCGATCAGAACTACGCCCGAAAACCCCTCGCCGTATTGCTCCCAGATCGAGCCGATCGCCCCCGCGATCACGGTGGCGTTGTCGAAGATGATCGAACCGTCGCTCTCCAAGGGCGTCGAGTCTGCGTAGTTGGGCCGGTCGAGGGCGATCACCGGGACTCCCGCGGAAGTGCCTCGATCCAGTAGCGAGTAGTGCGGAATGTCAAAGTATTTCGAGCTGTAGGTGCCCCCGTGAAGAGCGATGACGAGAGGGGCTCCGGGGGCCGGGTTGAGACCGGCGCCCATGTTGGTCCGGCCGCTGTAGCTCCGGTCCGCGACTGAGTGGGTGAATGAGGTGGACATCGTCGTCCTTTCGAGTGGGGGTGTTACGTGGATGGTGATGCGTGCGCGACGGCGTCGCGGACCAGGGCGGCGACCTCAAGGGATGCCGCCGGGTCTCGGTATTCGGCGAAATGCGACACGATAGCGGCGCCCCGGGATGCCGGCGCGAGATCTCGCGGTCTCGCGATCACCAGATAGTGGAAGTGCGGGTGATTCTCGCCGAAGCTCATGAAGTAGACCTTCTGCACGCCGGTTGCTTCTCGGATCGCGACCTCGAGCCTCTGCGAGACGGAGCCGAAGCCGGCTGCCTCCTCCGCGGAGAGTCCGTTCCACCCCTCGGCATGGCGGCGCAGGCGGAGGAAGTACCAGCCGGGTGCCTCAAGGCCGGGAGCGATCTCGCACGACCAGGTGTCGTCGCGCAGCACGATCGATTCCGGCACCGCATCCTCGAGGCCGCACGGCGTGCACCCCTCGACGCCGGTCATGCCGCGGCCGGAGCGAGCTGCTCGGCGAGGAAGGCCTCGACCGTCCTCGCTGGTGATCCCGTGACGGACTCGATCGTCGAGGTGACGAACTCAGACTCGCCATCCCGGAACAGCTGGTACATCTCCTCGAAATGGTCGGCCTCCCACGTGGGCATGCCCCTGCCCGTCAGTACCGCACGAGTCTCGGCTGGCGTGACGTTCTTCGTCGAGACCTCGCGGCCGAGCAACTGAGACGCGAGGTCGGCAATCTCGCGGTAGGTCACGGATCGCGGGCCGGTGAGTTCGAGGATCTGCGAGTCCCAGTCGTGGTCGAGCAGAACGCGCGCGGCCACGTCGCCGACATCCCGGGCGTCGACGAAGCTGATTCCGGATCTGTCGAGCGGGTTCGCCACAACACCCGTCGAATGGAGGGCGGGGATCATCTGCTTTTCAATCAGGACCTGCATAAAGGAGTTGGGTCGGAGGATGACGAACGGCTGACCGCTTTCCTGCAGGATGCGCTCGACCTCCCAGTGCTGACGGCAAACGTGCGGGCCGTCAGGCCGGATCGCCGATCTCGTCCCCGAGAGTTTCACGATGCGGGCTCCGGTGCGACGCACCTCGCGGATGACTCCCAGCTGGAGGTTGGCCATCGTAAAGCTGTGGGGAGAGACCAGCAGCACCGAGTCGACTCCGACCATCGCGGCGGACAGAGTGTCCGGATCTGTGACGTCACCTGCGATGACCGCGGCGGTATCGCCGAACAGGTTCTCGGCTCGAGCGCGGTCACGGACGAGAACTCGCGGAGTCGTGCCCGCGCGATGGAGTGCCGACACCGCGTGGGGGCCAACATGGCCGGTCGCGCCGAGAACCAGAACGGTCACCGGGACTCCTTATGCTCATCGATGAGCTACTCGCTACGATATATTCTGCATGCTGACACAGCGCGACGCTCTGCGCAAGCGTCGACGCTCACTGGGCGCGGCGGTCTTCGAGTTCGGCGATGTGGGCGCGGATGAGTTCCCGGTTCGCCGACAGGTGTGCGTCGAGCGCTGCCGACATGGCCTCCGCGTCGTCCCCGAGTGCAGCATCCAGCAGTCGTTTGTGCGACTCATAGCGCCGCGAGCGCTCGGTCTCCGTGATTTGTGTTGGATCGAACACAAGGTGCGAGTAGCGCTCGGTCGCAATCCACAGGGTGTGGAGCATGCGGTCGTCCCACTCGTTGGCGGCGGGTTCAACGAGGGCGGCGTGAAAGTCGAAATGAGCCTGCCAGGCGCGTTCCGGATCGTGGTCGCGGCTCGTCTCGAGGAGTTCTTCGAGACGCCGGATCTGCTCGCGGGAATGCTTGCCAGCTGACCGTCCCGCGAGCGGGTGTTCGATGACCGAGCGGAGGCGGTAGATCGCCTCCATGTCGGCAGTTGACAGCGGTGCGACGGCGGCACTGCGAGCCTGGCGCAGCACGATCAGTCCCTGCGATTCGAGTCGGCGAAGGGCTTCACGGATGGGGATGTGACTGACGCCGAGTTGGCTAGCAAGGTCGCGAATGGAGAACTCCTGGCCGGCCGCGAGAGCACCGGTCAGCACGGCGCGGCGAATCTCCGCGGTGACCAGGTCGACCGCCGAGTTGTTCTCGCGGACGACAGAGCGCACCTGCCCTTCAATCGCCACCTTGCTCCATCCCTCGCTCACCCAATCGTGCCAGTCCCGGCCAACGGTCTTGAGGCACCCACGTGACATTGGCTAGGATATAGCGTATATCTTGTGTGTCCGATGTAGTCCACGAGGCGAAGGAGTGGCCTGATGACCGCCGAGGCTGACGCTCGCTCCGACCTCGCCATCCGGCTGAACACCCTCGCCGAGGTCGAACGCAAGGTGCTCTGGCTCTCGACGGCGATCATCGCCGCGGCGAATGCGCCTGACCGGAAGGATCCGGACGGACTCAAAGTCGGAGGTCATCAGGCGTCAAGCGCGTCGATGGTCACGATCATGACCGCGCTCTGGTTCACCGAACTGACCCGCGATGACCGGATTTCGGTCAAGCCGCACGCCTCACCGGTTCTGCACGCGATCAACTACCTGCTCGGCGAACTGTCTCCCCTGCAACTCGGCACCCTTCGTGCGTTCAAGGGTTTGCAAAGCTACCCGAGCCGCTCGAAAGACCCCGACACCGTCGATTACTCAACGGGCTCTGTCGGCATCGGCGCGACGGCTCCGATTTGGGGGGCGATCGCCCGCAGGTACGCGGCAGACACGGCCGGACGCCCCCGGCAAAGCGGGCGGCAATACAGCCTGGTGGGCGATGCCGAACTCGACGAAGGCGCTGTCTGGGAAGCCGTGCTCGACCCGGCCGTCAGTGAGCTCGGCGAGATCGTCTGGATCGTCGATTTCAACCGTCAGTCCCTTGATCGCGTTGTTCCCAACATCTCGGCAACCCGGCTCCAGGCCATGTTCGCGGCGGCGGGATGGCAGGTCATCACGCTTAAATACGGACACCTGCTCCAAGAACTCTTCGGCCGTCCCGGTGGAGAGCACCTCAAGGCGCGCATCGACGGGATGTCCAACCCGGAATACCAGCGCATGCTGCGGTACCCGCCGCCCGAACTGCGCGAGCGGATCGCGGGCAGCGATTCGGGCGCAGCGCAGATCCGCGAGCTGTTGGTGCAGGTGCCGGACGACGAGATGCCCCGGATCATTGCTGGCCTGGGCGGACACGATCTCGGCGGCCTGATCGACGCGTTCGGTGAGATCGACGACACCCGCCCGACCGTGATATTCGCTTACACGGTCAAGGGCAACGGTCTGCCGAGCGCTGGCCATCCGCAGAACCACTCGAACCTCCTGACACCCGAGCAGCTCGCCGGCGTCGCCGGTGAACTCGGCGAGAGCGTCGCCGATCCATGGCGGCGATTCGAGCCCGGCTCGGATGCTGCGCTCCTGTGCGCCCGCACGGCGGAGCGGCTGCAGCGCGATCCCGTCGAGCTCGCTGCGCCACCGGCGGTACCGCAGGACTTCGGACGCGAGATCACCGGTCACAGTTCGACCCAACAGGCTCTCGGACGACTACTCCTCGATCTGACACGGGTGGCGCCCGAGACATCCCGGCGAGTCGTCACGGTGGCACCGGATGTCGCATCCAGTACGAATCTCGGTGGCTGGCTCAACAAAGCGGGCGTCTGGTCATCTGCTGAGAAGCGCAA
>JAYTXO010000078.1:0-2014 GCA_043742905.1 Microbacteriaceae bacterium
GCGCTACTCGAAGGCTGGCGCTACTCGAAGGCTGACGCTACTCGAAGGCGGAGATCCCCGTGATCGCCCGACCGACCAGCAGGGTGTTGATCTCGTAGCTTCCCTCGTAGCTGTAGACCGCTTCGGCATCCGCGAAGATCCGCGCCATCCCGAAGTCGGTCGAGATGCCATTGCCTCCGAGAATGCCACGGGCCATCGCCACAGACTCGCGCATCCGTGCGCTCCCGGAGGCCTTGGCCATCGCCGCGTGCTCCGAGCGCAGGGTGCCCTTTTGCTGCAGTTGGGCAATTCGTACCATCGTGCCGAGGGAGGCGGTGGCATTTTCGAGGATGCGCACGAGCTTCTCCTGCACGAGCTGGAATGACGCGATCGGTTTGCCGAACTGGCGTCGTTCCAGCGCGTAGGCGAGCGCATGATCGTAGGCGGCGAGCTGCAGGCCGACCGTCTGCCAGGCCACCCATACCCGGGAGTCGGTGAGAAGGGCGCCCGCGTCGCGGAACGAGGTCGCACCGGGTAATCGAGCCGACTCGTCGACCCTCACGTCATCGAGCAGGATGTCCGCATTCTGCACGATTCGAAGCGAGATCTTGTTTTCGATTTTCTCGGTGCGCAGTCCAGGGGTGCCCCGGTCCACAATGAAGGCCTTAATCTCGCCGTCTGCGGTGTCGCGGGCCCAGAGGATGATGTGGTCTGCGATGGTGCCGTTACCGATCCAGCGTTTTGCTCCGGAGATGCTCCAGGTGTCCCCGTGCCGGCTGGCCGTCGTCGCCATCGAGCGGGAGATGTCCGATCCGTGGTCCGGCTCGGTGAGGGCGAATGCCCCGATGCGGGTCAGATCGCGCAGGCCGGGGAGCAGCCCTTCACGCTGGTCGTCCGACCCCAGCCGGGCAATCGCGGCGGTGACCAGCTCGGAGTGCACTCCCAAAAACGTGGATACGGACATGTCGACCCGCGACAGCTCGAGATGCAGGAAGCCCCGCAGTAGATGGCTGCCTCCAGAGGCCGGGATGCCGATGAGGTCGAGTCCGGCGAGCGCCGGAAGCAGCTCGAAGGGGAAGGTCGCGGCATCCCAGTGGGCGCCGATGACGGGTCGCACTTCACGGTCGAAGATCGCGGTCGCATCGCGCAGCCGCTGCTGCTCGTGAGGAGTGAGCAGGTCGCGGTAGTCGAGGAAGTCATCAGAGGGCCGCGGACGGCGTGCCTGCGCGGCGGCAGTGTCGGAGGCCAGCGAATTGAGGCTCATCGGGGTGTCATCCGGATGGCACCGTCGAGTCGGATCGTCTCGCCGTTGAGGTAGGAGTTCTCCACAATGTGCTTCACAAGCGCGGCGTACTCGGCCGGCCTGCCGAGACGTGCCGGGTGCGGCACCTGGCTCCCGAGTGAGAGCTTCGTCTCCTCGCTCATCGCGGCCACCATCGGAGTCTCGAACACGCCGGGGGCGATCGTCATGACCCGGATGAGGCTCGAGGCGAATTCTCGCGCGATCGGCAGCGTCATCGCCGCAACGGCTCCTTTCGATGCCGAGTAGGCCGCCTGCCCGATCTGCCCGTCGAATGCCGCCACCGAAGCGGTGTTCACGATCACCCCGCGCTCGCCGTCGGTCGGTTCGTTCTCCTGCATTGCTGCGGCTGCCAATCGAAGCACATTGAAAGTGCCGACGAGATTGATGCGGATGGCACGCTCGAACAGCTCGAGTGCGATCGGGCCATCCCGCCCGACAACACGATTCGCCGGCGCGATGCCGGCACAGTTGACCAGGATGCGCAGGGTGCCGAGGCCCGTCGCGAGGGCGACCGCTGTGGCGACATCCGCTTCGCTGGTGACGTCGGCGGTGACGAAAGTCGTGCCCTCTAGTGGCTCGGCCGGCGCGGTCAGATCGAGGATCACCACGTGAGCGCCGGCCGACGTGAGCGCTCGGGCGGTGGCCAGCCCGAGGCCCGAGGCTCCGCCCGTGACGATGGCGACCGTATCGGTGATGTCCATACTGCTCCTAACCGAGGGCGATGAGTTCGAG
>JAYTXO010000079.1:0-5376 GCA_043742905.1 Microbacteriaceae bacterium
GCAGGTCGCCGACCAGGTTTCGGTTCACCTCGAGGAACTTGCCATTGCTGGTGGAGCGGCTGAATATCTGCGAGAACTGCGGGTCAAGACCGGGCGTAGTGCCGGCGACGAGACCGATGGATGCCGTGGGCGCGATGGCCATGAGCGTCGCGTTGCGAATGCCACCCTTGACCTTCACGCGCAGGGCGTCCCAGTCGAGGCGGGTGGTGCGATCCACCTTGATGGCGAGACCGCGATCGGCTTCGGTCAGCGCGATGGAGTCGAATGGGACGAGACCCTGCGACCAACGGCTTCCCGCGAAGTTCGAGTACGTTCCCCGCTCGCGGGCCAGATCGGCTGACTCGTCGATCGCAGCGTAGGAGACGTGCTCCATGACCTCGTCGATGAGCGCGGCGGCTTCTTCGCTCTCGTAGCTGAGGCCGAGGCGCTCCACCACGTCGGTGAAGCCCATCACACCGAGGCCGATCGCGCGATTGGCGATGTTGGCGTGATCCGCTTCTGCGACTGACGACACCGTGATGTCGATTAGGTTGTCGAGCTGACGCACCGCGCTGCGGGCGCTGTCGTCGATGCGGTCCCAGTCGAAGCCGAGCGTGCCGTTTGCGTCGACCTTGAGGTGGGTCGAGAGATTGATCGAGGCCAGGTTGCAGACTGAGATGTTCTCTTCGTCTTGCGGAAGGCAAATCTCGGTGCAGAGATTGCTGAGGTGGATCGTGCCGGTGTTGTTGTTGAGGGCGCGGTTGTTGATTGTGTCCTTCCAGGTCAGCCACGGGTGGCTGGTGGTCTGGAGGGAGATCAGGATCGACTTGAACTGCTCGCGCGCGCCGATCTTCTTGAACATGTGCAGACGACCGGCCTCGGCCTCGGCGACGTAGAAGGAGTATCGCTCGGAGAACGCCTTGCCGTAGAGCTCGTTGAGGTCTGTGACCTCCAGCGGGTCAAACAGGTACCAGTCCTGGTCGTTCTGAACACGTTTCATGAACTCGTCCGAGATCCAGACCGCGGTGTTGGCGGTACGGGTACGGCGGTACGGGTCACCGGAGTTCTGACGGAGGTCGAGGAACTCCGGGAAGTCCATGTGCCAGTTCTCCATGTAGAAGCACAGGGCGCCGAACTTCTTGCCGCCGCGGCTGACCGCGCGCAGCACCGAGTCGATGGTGTGCATGAACGGGATCGGACCGGTGCTGCTCGTGTTGTTACTCCGGATGGGCGACCCTTGCGCGCGTAGTTTGGTGACGCTGAGGCCGATGCCGCCGGTGCCCTTGGTGAGCCACATGACGTCGCGAACGCTCTTGGCGATGCTCTCGATGTCGTCTTGCATCTCCATGACGAAACAGTTGGAGAGCTGCGGGTATGCGGTGCCGGCGTTGACGAGTGTCGAGCCGGCCGCGATGTACTCGAGCTTCGACATCTTCTCGTAGAAGCCGAGCGCCACCGTGGTGGGATCTGCCTCGTTGAGCGAGAGGCCCATGGCGATGCGCATCCAGAAGTACTGCGGCACCTCCAGCGGCTCTCCGTTACGGGCCTTGATGCCGTAGCGGTTGTTAAGAGTGACGACCGAGATGTACTTGAGCAGTTCGTCACGAGTGTGCTCGAGAGCGCCGGAGAGGCGGTCCAGATCGAATAGAGCGGTGAAGCGCGCATCGAACAGGTTCTCGGCGACGCCGCGCTCGACGGAGCCGCGGAAGTGGGCGACGTGCAAAGCCTTCAGCTCGTCGGCGGTGCTGTAGTCACCAAGCACGGCCTTGTAGATGGTCTTGAGCAGCAGACGGGCGGCGACCGTGTCGAACTGCGGGTCGTCCTTGACGTTCTGCAGGGCCACCTGGATGACCGCCTCGTCGAGCTGCTGGGTGGTGATTCCGTCGAAGAGGGTGAGCTCCAACTCGCTCGCGATCTGGGTGACCCATGTGATGTTCTCATCGAGACCCTGGCTCGCGCGCTCGATTGCGATGTTGATCTTGTTGGCGTCGTACGCCTCGCGCTCACCGTTGCGCTTTACTACCGTGATGGTCACCTGACCCACTCTTTCTGTGCCATCCGGCACGGTTTTCTCGCGACATCCCCACATGAAGAGATGCGCCATTCAGCCCGGTTAATACAACGTTGGAAGACCGTTATCCCATCCCCCGGCCTGAACGTCTTATCACTATATATCGGGGCACTGACAGAGTGGCAACCACTACATGTAGTGGGCGTGTCGTCCACAATTGTGGATAAGTCCGCGGACTTCTCCACATTTATCCACAGCCTAGAAGGGGGTCCCGACACTCCTCAGTCGGGGTGCGGCCGGGTCTAGAGTTGTGAGGTTGTGAACGCCTACGTGAGCCTGTTGCGCACCCCGGGAGTCGCCCGGATTATCGCCGCGCAACTCACCGCCCGGTTTCCCAGCGGCATGCTCTCGCTGGGATTCCTTCTACATATGCATCACATCTTCGGCTCGTACGCCGCGGCAGGGCTGGTGCTCGCCGCAACGAGCGTTGGGCAGGGCCTGTCCGGCCCGCTGACCAGCCGCTGGATGGGCGTGTGGGGCATGCGGCCGGTGCTCATGCTCACGACATCCGTCTGCGCCCTGTCTCTGCTCACGGTGGCGCTCGCGCCCCTCCCACTGGTGGGCTACATGGTGGCGGGACTCGTCGCCGGGCTCAGCTACCCGCCCGTGCAGCCGGCCGTGCGCACCATCTACCCAAAGATGGTTAACTCGCGGCAGCTGACGCCACTGTTCTCTCTCGACGCCTCCGCGCAGGAGATCATCTGGATTGCGGGCCCGGTCGTCGTGACCCTGATCGCCACGCAGATTTCCACGACCGTCGGCATTCTGGTTTCTGTCGTCTTCCTCATCGGCGGGGGGTTGTGGTTCGTGCTTTCTCCCGAGGTCGGACGGGTGCGCATCCCGCGCAGCAAGCGCAAAGTCGGCGCCGTGCTGAAGCAGCCGCAGGTGCTCCTGACGACGATCGTCGGCTTCCTGCTGGTCGGCACCTGCGCCGCCACCGAGGCTGGCGTGGTCGCGACCTTCGGGCAAGGCAACTCGACGTCCGGCCTGGTGCTGGCCATCTGGGCCGTCGCGTCGCTGATCGGCGGACTGTTACTTGGGCACATCCCGGTGGGCCCGTTGGCGCTAGCGCGCCGGATGGGCGTGGTGCTGGTTGGCTCAATCCTGGCCGCTGCGGCGATCCTGATCTGGACGGGAACCGCCGCCGAGTTCTGGACCCTCAGCGGCGCTCTGCTCGTTGCCGGCCTCTGCATCGCGCCCGCCCTCGCGGTGATGTTCGCCGTCGTCTCGTCGAGTGTGCGCTTCAGCGATACCGCGGAGGCCTACGGCTGGGTGGGCACCGGGCAGCTGATCGGTGCCGCCGCCGGATCGGCCGTCGCGGGCTTCCTGATCGACTACGTGACCGCCCGCCACGGTGGTGGCGCGGGACTGGGCGGATTCCTTGTCGCCGTGATCTTCGCCGCGGCCGGGACGCTTGTGGCGACACTCGTCCGCCGCAAGTTCCCCGACCTGCGCGGCCGCGACGCGAGCCCGCTCCCGGACACCGAGCCGGTGCCGCTGCAGCCGAGCTGAGTCGCGCCGGGCTCCGGCGGGATGGCGGACCGGCAGGCGGGCTGGCGGGCTGGCGGGCGGGCCGAGCCAGCCGTGGCGCCGCGCCCGTGCCGCGCTGCTCGCTGGCGTGCACGGATCAGGACGACGCGCCGCTCCGCGTCACGGATCAGGAAGCTGAAGCGGCGTGTCGACAGCCGCCTCCTGATCCGCGCTCGGCGGCCGGAGGGGTGGCGGGCCGGAGGGGTGGCGAGCGCAGGTGGGGTGGCGGGCAGGTGGGGCCCGCGCCAGCCGCGGTGCGGCGCTAGTCCACCGGCTGCGCAGCTGCCAACCGCGAGGGCTTCAGAACCTCCGACAGCTCGACCAATTCGCCGAGCCCCTTCTCGATGACCGCTGACTCCTTCTCCCCGGGCACAAAGACGCCGTCGGCCACCATCTTGCTGGCGAAGTTGATCTCGAGATTTGCCCCGATCTTCACAAGGCCGAGGCCCGAGGTGGCGGTCGTCAGCGCGACGACGCCGCGCGTTCCGCCGGAGACGCCGCCGTAGCTGACGAAGCCCAACGGCTTGCGCCACCACTCCTTGTTGAGAAAGTCGAGGGCGTTCTTCAGCGCCGGCGAGTAGCTGTGGTTGTACTCGGGCGTGACGAACAGGAAGGCGTCCGCAGCATCCACCCGCTGGCTCCAGGCAAAGGTGTGCGGCTTCGTGTATTGCCGCAGGATCGGATGCGCCGGCTCGTCCATGAGCGGAAGACCCAGCTCGGCGAGATCGACGAAATCGACCTCGATGTCACCCCTGGCCTCCGCACGCTCCCGTGCCCAGTGCGCAATCGGGAGCCCGATTCTTCCGGGTCGGACGCTGCCGACGATGATCATGAGACGAAGAGACATGATGCTCCTTGATGAGTAGTTGACGTGTCAATTATCCACGGAGGAACGTCCATCAGGTCTCCCGCATTCCCTACCAGCGCGCGTGAATCGCCGCCCGGAACCGTCGGTCGTAGAGTTCCCGCACGGATGCCGTGAATCCGTCACCCAGCGGGCCCACCGATCCGGCCGCCGCGTTGCCCTCTGCCTGGGCGACATTGCGTGCGCCCGGGATGACCGCGCTGACGCCTGGAAGCTGTGCGAGCCAGGCGAGCGCCGCGGTCGCGGGCTGGAGTCCCGCCGCTTCGGAGAGCGCCGAGAACTCGCGCGCGGCCTCGACTCCCTCGTCGAAGTCGACGCCGGAGAACGTCTCGCCGACGTCAAAGGCCTCACCGTGGCGGTTGTATGCGCGGTGGTCATCTGCCGCAAACGCGGTGTCGTGACGATAGCGACCAGAGAGCAGGCCACTCGCCAGCGGGACCCGCGCGATGATGCCGACCCCAGCCGCCAAGGCAGCCGGCAGCACCGTGTCAAGCGGCTTGAGCCGGAACGCGTTGAGGATGATCTGCACACTGCTCACCTGTGGCCGCGCGATCGCGATCAGCGCCTGCTCGACGGTCTCGACGCTGACGCCGTATGCCGCGACCGAACCGTCGGCGACCAGGGCGTCGAGCGCATCGAACACCGCGTCGCTCTCGTAGACGTCGCTCGGGGGGCAGTGCAGTTGGACGAGGTCGAGCGTGTCCATCTGAAGGTTTGCACGCGAGCGGTCACTCCAGGCCCGAAAGTTGGCGGCCGAGTAGTTCTCGAGCAGCTGGTCCTGACGGCGGCCCATCTTGGTCGCGACAGTCACCGTGGCCCGATCCGCCTCCGACAGCCCGGTGCGCCAGGCACCGATGATCGTCTCGCTGCGGCCGTCGCCGTAGACGTCGGCGGTATCGAAGAAGGTCACCCCGGCGGCGTGCGAGGCGTC
>JAYTXO010000080.1:0-3366 GCA_043742905.1 Microbacteriaceae bacterium
GACCACTGCCCTAACGGCAGCTACGGGCACGGCGACGGTCAACCAGACCGCCCCGACGGCGGCAGCGCTCGGCACGGTGACGGTCGCGGCCGGTGTGGCGACGTTCACGACGGGCGTTCTGGCGCCCGGAACTTACCAGTTCACGGTGACTTACTCGGGAGACGCTTCCTACAACGGCTCGACCTCGGGTACGGCGACGGGCACCATCAACGGCTCCAACTCCGGAGCGACGACTATCACGTTCACGGTCGACGCGAACTCGGGTGGCGGCAGTTTGACGCTGTCCAACGTTCCGTCGGCGGTTGACCTCGGTCACGCGACGCTGAATGGTGGGCTCCTGACAGCCGCCAACTCGACGGGCTTCTCGGGAATCACCGTGACGGATACCCGCTCCATCGACTCCGCCGCGTGGAACCTCACGGGTCAGATGGGTTCGTTCACGAACGGTATCTACAACCTCGGTGGTAAGTACCTCGGTTGGACTCCGTACGTCACGTCTGGTCCCGCCACCCCCGGTGCGACCGTTCTGGCGAACAACCCGGGTCTGGGTAGCTCCCTGCAGCTGGCCACCGCCCCGGTAACCAACGGCTCGCCGGTCAGCGTCGTTGGCGCTGGCTTGAACGTGGCGATCCCGTCGAACAGTGCAACGGGTCTTTACACCGGTGTGCTCACGCTGACCCTGGCGTAGCAGATCTGATTCATCACGGGCCGGGGTCGGACGTTCGCGTCCGGCCCCGGCTCATTAGCCGTTTCCGCCCCGCCCATCGTGTGAAGTTCCTCTACTAAGAAATCCAGGTTGACGCAATGAACCGTATGCCTGTTGCTCTCGCTGCAGCGCTCGCTCTCGGACTGGCGATTGCGCCCGCCATCTCTGCGACAGCCGCCGACGCGCCGCCAGCCACCCCGACATGGAGCGTGCAGGCGTCCGGTGCCGGTGGAAGCGATGGGCGGCTTTCGTTCGCGTACGGCGTGAACCCCGGCACCGAGATCGACGACTTTGTCTCTGTGTCGAACCGGGGCACGACATCGCAGATCTTCAATGTCTACGCCACTGACGGCATCACCCTCAAAGACAGCGGTGCCTTCAGTCTCCTCACTGCCGCGCAGAAGCCCAAGGATGTCGGGGCCTGGATCACGACCAAGGGCAAGCAAGTAACCATCGAGCCCGGTCAGACTGCCATTGTTCCGTTCGTCATCCTCGTACCCTCCGACGCCACCCCCGGCGACCACACGGGAGGTGTGATCGCGTCGGTGACGACGACAGCTCCCGGAAAGAAGGGCAGCCCTGCCGTCGGTGTCGACCAGCGCGTGGCCGCGCGCGTCTACCTGCGCGTATCCGGCCAGGTGGTCTCCCACGTGATCGCGACCGGTGTTGTCACAGGCTTCGCCCCCGCGTGGAACCCCTTCGGTACCGGCGACGCGACGGTCGACTATGACGTCAGGAACAGCGGGAATGTGCGCGAGGATGTTGCGCAGTCCGTCGTGCTCTCCGGCCCGTTTGGCATCCAGCTCGCCAAGCTCAAGGGCCGTTCAGTCGCAAACCTCCTGCCGGGTGAGAGCACTCATGTGCACCAGAAGGTGTCCGGAGTGTTCCCGTTGTTCCTGCTGTTCGCCGACGTCAAGCTGACGCCGAGTGCGCCGACTGACCTGATCGGCTCGTCGAAGCTGCAAGACCAAGCGGGCAACCCGATCCCGCCACTCGCGGAGCCCAAGTTCACAGCCGTCACGTCCAGCGCCTTCACCGCCGCGATCTCGTGGACTCTGCTCCTGATCGTGATTATTCTCATCGCCCTGATCTACCTCACGGTGCGTTACGTGAGCACGACCCGCGATCGCATGTTCGATGCCATCGACGCGGCGACCGAGCAGGCGCGGCGCGAGGCGCTCAGCCAATCCGTCCAGGCATCGGCACTCAAGGAGACCGCAGGCGCCACGGGGTCGCGGTCGTGAGCGGGCGCCACCACCTCGCAGTAGGAATCCTGTTCGTCGGCATTGTGGGAGCGAGTTGGGGTGGGCTGTCAGCCGCCGCGGCGCCGAGTGGGGGCCCGTCGCCCTCGGCCACCGGCTCGAGTCAGGTCGGCTTCGCCGTCGGCGACACCTCCTCGCCGACGCCGACGCCTGCGCCCTCGTCGACCGGTGGCGGCTCGACCGGTGGCGGCTCGACCCGTGGTGGCTCGACGGGCGGCGGAGGTACCGGCGGCAGCGGCGGTTCGAGTTCCGGTGGCGGCTCCACTCCACCGGCCTGCGTGCCGACTACCAAGACGCCTCCGCTGAACGCCACCTCGACATCGAGCCCCGGGAGGCTTCGACTGGCCGCTAGTCGCACAGCGCAGGGCTCAGATGTCATCGTCATCGGTGAGGGGTTCCAGCCCGGCGAAAAGATTGTCATCGCGATCTACCCGAACCCGGTGAATCTCGGTATCTTCACTGCCCGCACGACCGGTCAGCTCTACGCCCAAGTTGAAATGCCCAAAAAGACCCAATTGGGCACGCACACGATCGGGGCGATCGGTTTCCAGGACTGCAAGGTCTCGGTTGCCACGATCGAGATTGACTCGCCCCGTGGGTCGGGCTTGAGCATCTTTCCGTGGATCGTGTGGGCGGTAGCAGGCGGCGGTATCGGTCTGGCCTCCCTCGGTCTCATCCTCGCGTTCCTCTTCGGATGGTTGCCGAAGCTCTTCGCCGTGAGCATCGCCGCAGGGACTGTTACATGACCACATTCGCTCAGGGGGCGCCCCCTCCCACTGAAGCAATAGGCATGCCGATTGCGCCTCAACCATCTCCGCCAATCACGCCGCCGAAGCTGCCGTTCTGGCTTCGTGCGCCGCGAAGGCGCCCTCCCCGGCCTCCGCGACCCACACCCCGCGACGCGCGCTGGTGGGTCGGTGTGGTGTGGCTCATTCTCTCGGTACTGCTGCTCGGGTTCGTGGCGCACGTCGCGCTGTTCGGCATTCTGCAGCACGCCCGCAACCAGGCGACTGGCTACGGTGAGCTCCGCAGCTCGCTTGCAAAGGCGGAAACCCCGCTCGGGCAACTCGATCTCAACGAGCACCTGGTCGCGCCCGGTACACCGATCGCCCTGATCACGATCTCCAAGATTGGCCTCACCGAGGTGGTGCGGCAGGGGACATCGTCCGACGTGACCCGACTCGGCGTCGGCCACCGCCGCGACACCGTTCTGCCCGGGCAGGAGGGCACCAGCATCCTGTTTGGTCGTCAGTCTGCCTACGGCGGCCCGTTCGGATCGCTCGCCGCGCTGGTGCCCGGCGACGAGATCACTGTCACTACCGGACAGGAGACCTCTACCTTTACAGTCTTCGGACTGCGTCGAGCCGGGGACCCCTTGCCCCAGGCCCTGGCCACCAA
>JAYTXO010000081.1:0-2199 GCA_043742905.1 Microbacteriaceae bacterium
CGATGCCGCCGAAGATGACCAGAGCGTCCTGGAGCTTCCAACCCGGGAGCATCTTGGGCAGCGCGGAGATGTTGTAGAAGATCGGAGAGCGCACGCGGAAGCGGTAGGGCTTGGGGCTTCCGTCGGATACGAGATAGATGCCGAGCTCTCCGCGTGGGGACTCCGTGCGCACGTAGACCTCGCCCGGCTCGGGTTTGAGCATGCGGGAGACCTTCACGGAGGTGTCTCCCTCGGGCATACGTTCGATGATCTGTCTGCAGATCTTCGCCGACTCGCGGAATTCCGCCATGCGGACCACGCATCGTGCGAACGAATCCGAGACCGTGGATGTCGGGATGTCGAAGTCGACCTTGTCGTAGGCGCCGTACGGGGCGTCGCGGCGGAGGTCCTGCGCCAGCCCCGAAGCCCGCAGGAACGGGCCTGTGATCCCCCACTCCACGAGCTGCTCGGTGGTGAATGCCCCGACGCCCTTCATACGGGACTGCACGATCTCGTTGCCGAGCAGGAGCGCGTCGAGGTCGTTCAAGAGTGTGAGGAACTCGCCGCCCAAGTACTCGTGCATGTCGGCCAACAGCTCGGGGGCCACGTCGCAGCGCACGCCACCGAAGCGGATGTAGTTGTACATCATGCGCGCGCCGGTCACGGCCTCGAAGAAGTCATAGATACGCTCGCGCGCTTTGAACGCGTAGATGAACGGGGTCCCCATGGTGCCGATATCCATCGTCACGCCGGCGTACCACATGATGTGGCTGGTGATCCGGTTCAGCTCGCAGAACAACGTGCGGATGTACTCAGCGCGCTCCGGCACCTCGATGCGGGCGAGCCGCTCGACCGCGCGGCAGTACGCCCACTCGTTGCCGATCTGCGATACGTAATCGAGCCGGTCGGCGTAGACGACGTCTTGGGCGTAGGTCCGATACTCCGCGAGCTTCTCGATGCCCCGGTGCAGGTACCCGAGGATCGGCTTCGCGGCCACGACCGTCTCGCCCGACAGCTCAACCATGATGTGCGTCACGCCGTGCGTGGAGGGGTGCTGCGGGCCGATGTTGAGCAGCACCGTCTCGGTGCCCATGCACGCCTCGGCTCGCTTGAAGGTCACCATGGCGCGACCTGAAGCCCGAACTCCTTGCGAAGCGGGTGTCCGAGGAAGTGGTCGGGCAGAAGGATACGGCTGGGGTCCGGGTGTCCGAGGAAGTCCACCCCGAACAGGTCGAAGACCTCGCGCTCGGCATACTCGGCCGAGGGGAACACGGGCACGAGCGTGTCGATTCGCGGATCGTCCTCGTGGACCATGCAGTGGACGGAGAACTGCTCGCTGGCCGACGCCAGCAACTGCACCACGATCTCGAAGCTCGCCATGTGGTCCACGGCTGTCACATCCGACAGCCGGCACCCCGCGACGGCGAAGGCCGCCACGAGCGCCCGGTACGACTCCCTCGGCACTCGGACGCGAGGATCGAGCCCCGACACGTCGAGCTCGGCGTCGGGGAACAGTGCCGCTATGGCCGCCAGGTCAGGACTCATCGTCCTCGCCTTCGGGCTCGAGACATTTCGTGGGAGGGTCGGTGATGTCCTCGGGCCACTCTGGCGGCAGGTCCGGTGGGATGTAGATCGCTTCGCGGTCGCTTCCGATGAAGCTCGTGGAGGCGATCTTCTCTTGGAGCTTTAGGCATGCGTAGAACAGAGCCTCGGGGCGTGGCGGACATCCAGGCACGTACACATCGACCGGGAAGATGGTGTCGGCGCCGCGCAGGACGTTGTACGAGTCGGCGAAGGCCCCGCCTGAGATCGCGCACGACCCCATGGCGATGACCCAGCGGGGCTCGGCCATCTGGTTGTAGACCCGGGTGTAGACCGGCTCCATCTTGCGGGTGATGGGACCCGGCACGATCAGCACGTCGGACTGACGGGGCGATGAGCGGAACATGATGCCGAACCGGTCGAAGTCGTAGCGCGCGGAGCCCGCGGTCATCATCTCGAGCGAGCAGCAAGCGAGACCCGCTTGGCACGGCCACATCGAGCGGGAGCGGCCCCATCGCAGCAGCTTGTCGAGCGTGGTGGTGATGAAGCCCGGGGTCTCCGCGGTATCGACTACGCCCACCTCAGCACCCCCTTCTTCCACGCGTAGACAAGACCGATGAGCAGGACTGCGATGAAGACCGCCATCTCGGCCAGCGCGAAGATGCCGAGCTTGCGATA
>JAYTXO010000082.1:0-2959 GCA_043742905.1 Microbacteriaceae bacterium
GTGACGGCTTCCCCTCCCACGGCGCGGTGGCGGAGGACACGAGGTCGGGACTCGGGCGGCCGAGCGCGTACCCTTGCGCGTACGTCATCCCGACCTCGCGCACGACCTCGAGGAGGTACTCGTTCTCCACGCACTCCGCGACGGTCCGCAGTCCGCGCTGGTCCGCCAAGGACTGCACGGCCTCCAACAGCGTCAGCTGCCGCGGATCTACCATGAGGGAGCGGATGACCGAGCCATCGACCTTCACGCGGTCCACGGGAAGGTCGCGCAGATATGCGAAGGAGTTGAACCCCGCGCCGAAGTCGTCCAGGGCGAAGGAACAGCCCATGTCGCGGACGCGCTCGATCCAGTGCCTGGCTGCCGGCAGGTCACGGATCGCCGCGGCCTCACTGATCTCGAAGGACAGCCTGTCCGCGGCGACCTCGGCGTCGGCGAGCTCGGCCGCGATGTCATCGAGGAGGCGCTCGTCACCCAGATCGACGCCTGACACGTTGATCGCCAGGCGCGCGGCGGGTTCTGCGCGAAGCGAGATCGCGGCCTGCCGCACGACCCACCGTGACAGCTGCGGCATCAAACCCGTTCGCTCCGCCACGCCGATGAACTCGCCGGGGAGCGTGACGTGCTGATCGCGGTCCACGAGCCGCAGCAGCGCCTCGCAGTACGCGACATCGCCGGTCTTGAGGTCGAATACCGGCTGGTAGTAGAACACGAGCGCACCATCGCGCGTCAGAGCCTCCTTGAGACGGGCGACCATCGGAGCACTGGCAGCGTCCGCCACGCCCTGTGAGAAGGCGGCGCGCCATATGAGCACCCTGTCTCCGCCGGTCTCCTTGGCTCGGTACATGGCGGAATCGGCATGTGACAGCGTCGTCTCGCGGTCCATGTCGCCGTCGACCTCGACGAGCCCGATGCTCAGACCCAGCCGCCCCCCTGACGATGTTGGGATCGCGGCTTCGCGGATGCCGGTGAGCAGGCGTCCCGCGACGGCCTCCGCGTCCTGGACCAGCGAGTCCGGGAGCAGGATCGCGAACTCATCCCCACCGAACCGGGCCACGAGGTCGTCCGCGCGCATCGCATCCATGATCAGGGACGAGACCTGTACGAGCGCGCGATCTCCGGTCGCATGACCCTGCGTGTCGTTGATCGTCTTGAAGTCGTCGAGGTCCACGAACATCATGGTGGACGGATGCCCGCGCCGGGCGTGCGCGATCGATCGGTTCAGCGCGTCCTCGAACACACGGCGGTTCGGCAGCCCGGTGAGCACGTCGTGCGTGGCCAGATGCTGGAGCTGCTGCTCCTCGCGCTTGCGCTCGGAGATGTCCTGCGCGGACCCGATGAAGCCACCGAATGCGCCATTGACGTCGTCGAACGGGCGACAACTGTCCAGGACCCACCGATATTCTCCGGTGCGGTGGCAAAGGCGGTATTCGACTTGGAACCCGGTGTGCGTCTCCGTGGCGGTGCGGAACGCGGCCACGCGCCGCTCCCGGTCATCTGGGTGGATGCCTTCGAGCCACCCGTCGCCCATCTCCTGCTCAAGTGTCCGTCCTGTGAACTCGAGCCACGATGCGTTGAAGTAGTCGAAGGCCCCGTCGGGACCGGCTCGCCAGATGAGCGAAGGGAACCCTTCGAACAGCGTGAGATAGAAGTCGCGGGACTGGGCCAAGGATTCCTGGATCCATTTGATCTCGCTGATATCCGACAGCATCATCGTGACGTGACCGGGAGTCGGGCTGTACGCCGAGACGGAGTACCAGCGCCCGAGCGACTCCGCAAGTGCGTCGAATTGGGCCGGCTCGCCGGTGATGGCCACGCGGGAGAGCTGCCCCATCCAATCGAAACGCGAAGACTCTATCCCTGGAAGCACCTCGGTCAGCTTGCGCCCGACTATCTGCGTCTCCGGCACTCCGGCAAGGTGCTCGAACGCCCCGTTCACTTCCAGTAGATCGTAGTCGGAGGGACGGTTCTTCCGGTCGAGCACCGCGCGCATGTAGATGAACCCGGTCGTCATGTTCTCGAACAGCGACTGGTACTTGGACTGGCTGCGCCGCAGCGCGTCTTCGGCATGACGGCGATACGTCAGGTCCGTGAGCATCACGAGCGTACCGGTGTTGACGCCCTCGGCATCCGTGAGCGCGCGCAACCGGACTTGGAAGTAGCGGGTGCCCTTCCCTGTCTTGATCTCCTGCTCGAACGACGTCTCGACGTCCGGGCCGGCGGCGAACGCCTCGACTTGCTCGGCGAGCACCGGCATGCGCAGCCGGCGGTCGCGCGGCGTGTGTATGCCGAACCGGCCACCGGCCTCGGCACCGAACAGGACGGTGGCGGCTCGGTTACTGGAGTCGACCCGCCCATCCGGTCCCAAGAAGAACACCGGGATCGGCATCTCTTGGAACGCGGCGATGTAGCGGTTGCGCGCCACCATGGCATCGCGGCCGTGCTCGCGGACTGCAATGATCTCGTCATCGGGTGAGCCCGTGGTCCATTCCGCGATGCAGCCGACTTCGAGCCGGTCGAAGTACCGGTCGACGAAGACCAGCGCCTCCTGTGTGCCCTCGGCCCCCAGATCACCCTGCGCGACGACTTCCCCAAACGCGCGCCGATAGTACTTGAGAAGTCCGATGAACAAGGACAGGTCGGAGATCTCGGGACGCACGCGCCGGGCCCAGCGGGCGCCGAAGGACGCGACCGGATCGTCACGCGGAGCCTCACTTGCCCGAAGGTCGGCGATGCCCCCTGTCAGGGCCAGGACCTGCGCGATGGATGCGGACGTGCTCGCGATCGCCAAGCGGTAGGCCTCGTCGAGCGCGGGCATACGCTGCGCGTAGCCCATCGAGCGCGCGTACTCGAGGACCCGTCGGAGCAGCTCGTCTTCGCTTGCAAGGATGAGGCGCTTGAGGTCGTCCATCTGCTCGCTCCGCCCCTTCGCCGCGCCCCTGTCCGGCACTCACGGCGCCGG
>JAYTXO010000083.1:0-19749 GCA_043742905.1 Microbacteriaceae bacterium
GCGCAGATGCGCATCGAGCGCGATGCCCTGCACGAGGATGCCGTGACGGCGCTGACGGCGGCAGTGGACGCGCTCCGGGCCGCGGCCCAGCGGTTCGACGCGTCGTCGGTGCCAGTGCTGCTCGAAGCCGACGACGCACTGCTCGCTGCCGCGGTCGAACTGGCGGAGCTGATCATCGGTCATGAGTTGGATGACGAATCACGCTCGGCGCGGACCGCGATCGCGCGCGCCTTCTCGAACGTCGACGAGGCGTCGATCACGGCCGTACGGTTCAGTCCGATTGACCTCGCCGTGATCAACGCTCATGGAATTGCTACCCCCGAACTGCGCTTCGTCGCTGATGCCGCTTTGTCGCCAGGGGACGCCGTGGTGGAGATGGCCGAGGGTCGCATCGACGCCCGGATCGGCTCCGCACTCGACCGCGCTCGCGCGGAACTGGCGACTGCCTGATGACGGCCACACTGCCGTACCGGCCACGCCACCTTGATCGCGTGCTGACAGCCGCCCGCCCTGAGCGAGTCGGAGCGGTCGACTCGGTGGTGGGGCTGGGCATCCGCGTCACCGGCATCCCCGCCGCGATCGGAGACCTCCTGATCATCGCTGACGGCGACCGCGCGACCATCGGTCACCGCTCGGGTGCGCGCGCGGAAGTCGTAGCAGTCGCCCGCGACTCGGTGACCGCGATGCCGCTCGACACGCTCAAGTCGGTGACTGCCGGCACCGAGGTGCGCACCACCGGCCAGCCGATGTCCGTTCCCGTTGGTCTCGGATTGCTGGGCCGGGTGATCGATGCCGCCGGGGACCCTCTCGACGGGAAGGGTCCGCTGCGAGGGATCACGAGAGTCCAGCTCGATCACGAGGCGCCCTCGTCAATGTTGCGTACACGGATCGACCAGCCGCTGTCGATGGGCGTACGCGCACTCGACACCCTGACGACGATCGGCCGCGGCCAGCGTATGGGTCTCTTCGCCGGATCCGGAGTGGGCAAATCGTCGTTGCTGTCGATGATTGCGCGCGGCACCGCCGCAGAAATCTCGGTGATCGCCCTGATCGGCGAGCGCGGACGCGAAGTGCGCGAGTTCCTTGAGGACGACCTCGGACCCGAGGGCCTCGCACGCTCGGTTGTGGTCGTATCGACCGCCGATCAGCCGGCGCTGATGCGGGTACGCGCCGCGTTCACCGCGACCAGAATCGCCGACTCGTTCCGCGAGCGCGGGGGACACGTGATGCTCATGATGGACTCTGTCACCCGAGTCGCACACGCACAACGCGAGGTCGGGCTGTCGGTCGGCGAACCGCCAGCCACCCGCGGGTATCCGCCCTCAGTGTTTGGACTACTGGCCCGGCTGCTCGAGCGCGCCGGAACCGGCGCTGTCGGGTCGGTGACCGGCTTGTACACGGTGCTTGTCGACGGAGACGACCACAACGAGCCAATCGCGGATGCTGTGAGGTCGATCCTCGACGGGCACGTGGTGCTCGATCGCAAGCTCGCGGTCTCCGGCCATTTTCCAGCCATTGACGCGCTCGCCTCGGTGTCGCGCGTCTCATCCCGAGTTACGACCCCGGCGCAGCGTGAGTGCGCGCTCACGCTGCGCCGGGTGATGGCGGCACGCGCCGCGGCCCAGGACCTTCTCGACGTCGGTGCCTACCAGCGTGGCGCGAATCCGCTCGTGGATGCTGCGGTGGATCACCAGGCCGGGATCGCCGAGTTCCTCACCCAGAGCATGGACGAGCGCTCGGCCGCTGAAACGTCATGGACGGCTCTCGCCGAGCTCGTCCAGAAACTGCGAGTCGTCTGATGGCTCCCTTCTCGCTCGCCGCGCTCCTGCGACTGCGACGACTCCAAGAGGATCGCGCCGCGGCGGAGGTCTCGATCTCGCGCGCCCGCGCCGCCGAGGTCGCGAGCCGCCGACACTTCGCCCAGAACTCGCTCGCGGCGCTGATGTCGAACGGCACCAGCTCTGACCAGTTGCGCTGGACTGCCGCGGCCCGTGCCGCATCGTCCAGCACTCTCGGCGACCTCGCTGTGCTTGCGGAGGAGGGGGACCGTCAGGTAGGCGAAGCAGCAGCTCAGCTGGCCAAGAGCCGAGCGCAGACGATCGCGCTCGAGAAGCTCGAGGCACGACACGACGAGGCCGAGCTCACGGACGAGCTGCGACGCGAGCAGAACGCTCTCGACGAGATCCCCTCCCGACGAATCAACTCGAGCGGAAGGCGGGTGATTTTATGACGTCAATCGCGGTTCTGAGCACGCTCCAGCAGGTGCAGGCGAATCTCACCGCCATGTTCCCCGGCGGCGCGGCCTCAGCCGGGGCATCCGACCGTTCCACGCTCGACTCCTTTGAGCGAGTGCTTGCCATGCTCTCTTCCGCACCGGCGGGCGGCGTGATGGGCTTCAGCTCGACTTCGG
Organism: Microbacteriaceae bacterium; assembly: GCA_043742905.1. Classification (GTDB taxonomy): domain Bacteria; phylum Actinomycetota; class Actinomycetes; order Actinomycetales; family Microbacteriaceae; genus Lysinimonas. The sequence continues at coordinate 2,411 of JAYTXO010000083.1, forward strand.
CGACTTCGGCGACGAGCGCGGTCACGGGTGTCGTCACCGGCGCCCAAGTGGTCGCCGACTCCAAAAAGTATCTCGGCGTGCGCTACGTACTCGGCGGCGAGAGCACGAGCGGTATCGACTGCTCCGCTCTAGTCCAGAAGAGCTACGGCGACCTCGGCATCACCTTGCCCCGGCTCGTTCACCAGCAGAAGCTGATGGGGACCGCCGTCCCGTCCCTCGCACAGGCGCAGCCGGGCGATCTCATCGTCTTCCGCGGCGGCGACCACATCGCCATCTACGAGGGCAACGGTCGAGTGATGCACGCCCCATATCCGGGACGCGTCGTCTCGGACCAAAAGCTCTGGGTCGGCGACTCCGGCATCGAGACAATCCGTCGGATCGTTCCCAGCGTCGGGTCGACGGATGCCGCATCAGCAACAACGTCCGCCGCGACGGCGAGCGCCGGTACGAGTGCCGCGGTGCAGGCCGCAGCACTCGCAACCGTGCGAGCAGTCATCCAGGCCGACTTCGGACTGGTGTCGAGCGCCGCGAACTCCACTCCGGCAGTGGGCCTGTCGGGCACCTCGGGCCCACCGGGCACCTCGGCGGCCTCGGCGCTGCAGTCCGCGATCTCGGCCATGACCGCAGGCGCGGCGACCGACCCGACGTCGTCGACCGTGGCGTCAACCGGCTGGGCATCGTCGCGGGCTGCTGAGCAGATGCGCGCAACCGTGCAGGCAATGCTCGTGCAGGGGCGCGGATGAGCACGCTCGCCATCAGATCGGGGCCACCGGAGTTGGTGAGTCCCCCGGTCGCCCGCACCACCACGACCGCCGACCCGAATACCTTCGCGACGGAACTGCAGTCAGCCCGTTCCAGCGCGAGCATTCCCGTAGACGACGCAACGACGGCTTCCTGCTCGGGCAGGGCAGCGACGGAGACGCCCGGAAACGTCACATCGAGTCCTGCGGCGACCCAGGAGAGCGCTGCCGCGGCACCGGGGACCGCGGTCGCAGCGATCGCCGCTGACACCCCCAGCGCCGCCCCCGGTGACGGCGCTGTGCTGGCTGCCACCGCAGCAGCGACGGTAACAGCCACCGGCACCCTCGCTCCTGATCACACCGGCGTTCGCCGCGGGCGTCTGCACGCCGCCACATCGGATGCGGCATCGGGTGCGACGCCCGACCTCACGTCCCGGTTCCCCGGGGCTCTCCTCACCCCCGCCGACGCGATCGACTCCCCGCCGCGGGCCGCGGATCGGAGCTCGACGCCCGGTCTCGATGCCACATCGCCCTCCAGCGCGGCGACAATCAGCTCACTCGTCTCGGCACTGTCGCTCGAGGCTGCGGGATCCCGCTCGGGCGGATCAGGTTCTGACGACTCCAAAACTGGGGCGCCCACGTTGGCGACTGCCCAGGCTGCTCCCAGCGGGATCGAGGCGGTTGCGGCAGCCGCCATCCGCACCGTCGCATCGCCAGTTGCCGTTCAGCTCGCCGCCTCCACCACACTCGTAACCATCAAGCCGTCTGCGCCCAAGGTCGGCAACGCCCGCTCGGCCGAGCCGCCCACGCAGCCCGGCGGGATCACCCAGACCCCGACGTCGACGGTTGGCACGCCGATCGCGCCAACGCCCACCGCAACCGCTCTGCCCGCCCCTCCCGCGCCGGTCAACCCGCCGCTCAACGCGCAGCTCGCGCCGGCTCTTTTCAACCTCCGCGGCGCAGAGTCGGGAACCCACCTGCTCACGCTTACCGTCGCTCCGGAGGCGGTGGGACCGGTGACGGTGCGCGCTCATGTGGGTGCCGGCGGCATCCGCATCGAACTGAGCTCGCCGACCGAACAGGGTCGCAGAGCGCTAGACGCGATGCTCCCCGAGCTGCGCCGCGATCTTTCGCAGGCTGGGATCAACTCCTCTCTCAGCCTGGCGGCGAACACCGACGGCGCGGGCGGCGGGCGGGCGGGTTTCGATAGCCCTGGCGGCTCTTTCTCCCGGGATGGCGGCCAAGACACGCCCGTCCCTCCCGTGTTTACTCGCGACTCGAGTCCGCTGTCCGCGGGCCACCCCACTCTCTTGCACTCGGGGGCCGCGGCCCTTGATGTGCTCGCCTAAAAGAAAGGACCGCGACCGATGACCATCGCCGCCATAAGCAACGACGGGGCGTCCGCTTCGCTCTACACCTCCGCGACCACCGGGACCAAGGGCGCCAACCAGCAGATGAACTCGCAGATGTTTCTTCAATTGCTGGTGACGCAACTCAAGACCCAGGATCCAAGCTCGCCGATGGACAGCAACTCGCTGATCACGCAGACCTCGCAGTTGGCTTCCATGCAAGCACTCGCGACCCTGTCGGCCACGCAGACGAGCAACTACTCGTTGCAGCAACGCGAGTCGGCATCCCAGCTCATCGGCCTGACAGCGTCGTACCTCGACGGCACAGGATCGACCCGATCGGGCGAAGTCACTGGCGCCTCGTTCGGCGCCACCACGCCGACGGTCACGATCGGTGGTGTCTCCGTCGCCCTCAGTTCCCTCACAGCAGTCAGCAAGACCGCCTAAGCAACGACGAACCGTCACACCACAACGAAGAAAAGGATCCCACCATGCTCCGCTCGCTCGATTCCGGCATCTCGGGCCTCCAGGCCCACCAGACCATGCTCGACGTCACGGCAAACAACATCGCCAACGTCAACACCAACGGCTTCAAGTCCAGCTCGACCCAGTTTGAGGACACGCTCTCTCAGATGCTCCACTCTGCCGGTGGTAGCAACGCTGAGGTCGGCAGCACCAATCCTGCACAGGTCGGTCTCGGCGTGAAGGTTGCGGGAATCGCTACTGATTTCACCCAGGGTTCGACCAGTTCGACCGGCAAGCCCACCGACATGATGATCTCGGGCGACGGATTTTTCACAGTCAAGTCCGGCGGTCAGACCATGTATACGCGGGCCGGAAGCTTCGCCTTCGACGCCGACGGGCAGCTCACCGCTCCCGATGGTTCGCTCGTTCAGGGCTGGACCGCGACCAACGGCGTCGTCGCCGCGGGCAACGCGAAGCTGAGCACGATCACGCTGCCGAAGAACTCGGTCGCCCCGGCCGTCTCGACCACTAAATCAACCCTCACTGGCAACCTTCCCTCAGATGCGGCGGTTGGCACCTCCTTCACGCAGACGGAGGGTGTGTACGACGCCGCGGGCGCCTCGCGAAATCTGAACCTGACCTTCACGAAGTCGTCAACCGGCTGGGACGTCTCCGGCAGCGACGGGACGGGTGCCACCGGCGCAACAACCATGACTTTTGCGGGCGGCGCGCTCACCTCCGGCGGAACCATCTCGGTCGGCGGAGTAACGGTCGACATGTCTTCGACCACCGGGTACGCCGCGCTGCAGACCACCTCCCTGTCGGGCCAGGACGGCAGGGCATCGGGAACGCTGCAGTCGTACAGCCTTTCCAGTGACGGCAAGCTGATCGGCTCGTACAGCAACGGTTCCACCGAGACCATTGCTCAGATTGCTTTGGCCAACTTCACGAACCCAGGCGGCCTGGCCAAGTCGGGTTCCTCCGACTACAGCCCGACGATCGCCTCCGGCGCCGCCAGCTTCGGGATCGCGGGCACCAACGGTCTGGGCACCCTGGTGGGCGGCTCGCTGGAAATGTCCAACGTTGACCTGACACAGGAGTTCTCCAACCTCATTGTGGCCCAGCGCGGCTTCGAGGCGAACGCCCGAATCATCACCACGTCCGACCAGATCCTGCAGGACTTGAACCAGATGCAGCGCTAATCCAGGTGATCGATCGGCGCCGCAAGCTAACGCGCGGCGCCGATCGACCGACAGTGTGACCTGAAGCCATTGAAGGCGAATATCCAGGGCAAGGAAAGCCACCATGATCATTCTTACGCGGCTGAATGACAGCCATTTTGCGGTCAACCCCGACCTCGTCGAGCGGATGCACAGCAACCCCGACACGACGCTCACGCTCGTGGACGGAACGACATACATCGTGACCGAGACGATGGATGAGGTCATCGACCTGATGGCGCGGTACCGCGCCCGCATCATCTCGCTCGCCCGATTCCACGACCTCGATCCGGGCCGACACGAGGCTGAGGGAAAACTCGTCCGCTTCCCTGAGCAGCCGGCCCGCACTGCGCTGACGGCGCGCGAACGGTCAAGCTGATGGATCCGGCAACGATCATCGGCCTGATCATTGCCTTCGGTTCCATTGGCTCGATGGTCTTCATGGAGGGCTCGAGCCTGAGTTCGCTATTCCTCCCCGCCCCAATGATCCTCGTTTTCGGCGCGACCATCGCGGTCGGCATCGCGAGCGGAACCATCCCCGACATGGTCCGCGCCGCGAAGGCGATCCCAATCGCAATGAAGGGCAAGCTGGCTCAGCCGGCCGGACTGATCGACGAGGTGGTGGCGATCGCCGACAAGGCGCGCAAAGAGGGGCTGCTCGCCCTGGAGGCCGAAGCGCAGAACGTCAAAGATCCGTTCCTCAAATCGGCACTGCAGAACATCGCAGACGGAATGGATGCCGAGGAGTTGCGCACCCTTCTTGAGGAGCAGGTGGCGACCTCGGAACGCGATCAACGCGCCGCCGCCAAGTTCTTCAACGGCCTCGGCGGTTACGCCCCGACAATCGGCATCATCGGCACAGTAATCTCCCTGACTCACGTGCTCGAGCACCTCTCCGATCCCGCGACCCTCGGACCCTCTATCGCCGGCGCCTTCGTCGCCACCCTGTGGGGGGTGCTGTCCGCCAACATCCTCTGGCTACCGCTCGGTGCCCGACTCACTCGCCTCGCTGACTTAAACATCGAGCGCATGCACGTGTTGCTGGAGGGCGTGCTCGCTGTGCAAGAGGGCAGCCAGCCGCGCGTGGTGGGCGAGCGCTTGCGGGCGATGATCAACGTCTCCGAGAAGGGGAAGGGCTCGAACAGGGGCACGGACGAGCCCTCGGCTAAGGGCAAGCCTCTGAAGGAGGCGGCATGAGCCGGCGGCGCAAGATTTCGCACACCGGCGAGCACGAGGAGGGAAGCAGCGAACGCTGGACCACTTCCTACATGGACATGGTCACGGTGCTGATGTGCCTGTTCATCGTGCTGTACGCGATGTCGACCGTCGACAAGGACAAGTTCGACAAACTCAGGCTCGCCCTGTCTACGGGTTTCGGCGTCACAAAGAGCCAGAAGCTCGACACTGCGACCGGTATCGTCGTGCCTGCGGCCGACGCCGGCAAGAAGGGCGTCGACACCAGTAACTACAACGCAGCGATGCGCCAGCTCACGGCGCTCAACGCGGTGAAAGACTCGGTCACGCACTCGCTGCAGGCCGGGGGCCTCTCGTCCAACGTGTCGATGTCAATCACCAGCGACGGACTGACGATCAGCCTGGTCGGTGCCGCGTCGTTCTTTACGGGGAACAGCGCGGTGTTGCAACCCTCGACCGGCCGCATTCTGAACTTGATCGGGCCAGTGCTGACGACGATTCCCAACCAGGTAGACATCGAGGGCCACGCCGACAGCCATTCCAGTCCATCGCCGTATCAAACGGACTGGGATCTCGCGTCCGCCCGCTCAACCGCGGTGCTCAAGTACCTGGTGTCGTCAAACGGGGTAGCCGGGGGGCAGATCTACTCCTCGTCGTACGGTTCGGCCCGGCCACTCGCCGCGGATATGCCGCAGAGTCTTTGGCCGCTGAACCGGAGGGTCGACATCGTGGTGCTCACCGAAGGCAGTGACAGCGTCAAGGCGGTGATGGCCGAGGTTCTCGCCGCCGAGAAATAGCCAGGCGCGCCTAACCGCCCGAGCGGGCTCGCCGATAGTGCTGAGCATGACGGTTCAGGTTTCGGGCGATACGGATGTGCGCTCAGCGGCGGCGCCGACGATCGAGGACTACGACTTTCAGCGTCCGACGACCCTCGGTCGTGAACGTATGCGAGCGCTCACACTCGCCCTCGAGAACTTCTCGCGACAGTGGGCGACCCAGCTGACGGCGATGACGCACACCGTCGCGCAGGTGCAGATGGAGTCGCTCGACGTCGAGCACTACGGCGAGTACGCCGACCGCCTCCCCGAAGAAACCACCATGGTCATCGTGCAGGTCGCCGGGCTCAGCGACCGGGCCGTACTGCAGTTCAACCAGGACACCGCTCTCGGCTGGGTCGGCCGGATGCTGGGCGGCAACGCCGGGATCCCCGCTCCCGCACGCACCTTCACCCAGATCGAGAGCGCCATCCTGGGCCGCCTGATCGGATATTTGCTTGAGGATCTCGCATACTCGCTGGGCACGCTGGTCGACAGCCCGCTGAGTTTGGACAATATCCAGTTCAGCTCGCAGACGGCTCAGGCAGCCGGGGCCGGCCAGTTCATGCTGGTGGCACGTTTCGTGGTCGCCATCGGCGACAAGCTTTCGCCCACCAGCCTGGCGATCCCGCTCGATGGCCTACCCGACGCCGAAACGAACGGCAAGAAGGGGGCGGCAGCGAACGAGCGCACCACGGTGCGGCTGGCCGAAGTTCCCGTCTCACTAGCACTTCGCCTGGCACCGGCAACCGTCAGACCCTCCGACATCCTTGGGCTCGGCGAAGGCGACATCATCCGGCTGCCCCACGCTCAAAACCGTCCCCTCGACGTCGTGGTCGATGACGTCACCATTGCAGGAGCCGCGGTCGGAGCGAACGCGACCCGGTTGGCCTGCGTCATCGTCTCTCTGGAGGAGAACTCGTGACCAAAACAACGTCCACCATGTCGACCTTGCCGCAGAGCGCAGTCGATGCGCTGATTCTGCACATGCCGGGCGCGAGCACTCTGCGCGCCGCCGTCGCGGCAGCTCCCTCGCCGCTACCGGAAGCTGTCACCACGGCGATCCTGGCGAACTACGTCGGCGAGACCTCGGCCGACCTAGCGCTGGTGCTGCTCGACACCGGTTTTCTGGCCAAAGCCTCCGGCTCGAAGCGCCTTGTGAAGCCAACGGATGTGATTGTGCCCGCCCTGCAACAGAGCGCGTCGGCACTCGGCGTCGGGGTGCTAAGCGACGCGGTCGAGGGGGATGCCGCCCTGCTGTTCTCAGACCCGGACTCCCGGATCTTCGAGCTGCTTTCCGATGACGCCATCTTTGGCTGGTACGTCATCCGGGTTCGAAGCCAGATCGCGCCTGGATCCGGGTCCGAGCTGTCGCCGAAGTCGATCGAGGGGCGGCTCAATCGCCTGAACGAGGTCGAGATGACCCTCACCGTGGAAATCGGTCGCACTCGGATGCCCATCCGCAACGTGCTGAGCCTCGAAGTCGGGGCCGTGGTCGAACTCGATCGCGCGGTCGGCGCACCCGCCGACATCCTGCTCAACGGGCGGCTGATCGCGCACGGCGAGGTCGTCGTCGTCGACCAGGAGTTCGCGGTACGTGTTACCCGGATTCTCGACAACGCAGAGGCTAAGGGCCGCTGAGTGGACTCCCTACTCCTGGCACTCCGCGTCATTGTGGCGCTCGGGGTTGTCATCGCGGCCATCTGGTTCCTGCGGCGGCGCAACTCGGCCGCGGGCAAAGACCGTCACACGCGCAAGCCAATCTCAGTGGTCGCGCGCCAGAGTCTCGGGCCAAAGGTCAGTGTCGCCGTCGTCGACTTCAGCGGTAGGCGCTTTCTGCTCGGCGTCAGTGAGCACGGGGTCACTGTGCTGCACAACGAGGTGGAGGTCGTTGAGGTACGGGTGGTCGAAGAAAACGCCGCCAAGGCGATCGCCGACCGTTCGTACCAGTTCGCGAAGAAACTCACCGTCGCGGAGGGGGCGACCGCGCCGGTACGGCTCGCACGAAACCCGGCGATCGATACCGCGTTCGCCGAATCCTCCTCGAGGCTCGCGGGATCGGTGTTCTCCGCCGCGACCTGGAAGCAGGCCTGGGTCGCGATCCGGGCGGGCCGCTGATGTCGCGCAGCGCCATTCGCAGCGCCGTCACCAGCGCCACGGTCGCGCGTCGCGTCAGCATCGCGTCTACCGTCACCGTCATCACAGGATTCGCCCTCGCCCTGCTCGGGCCCGCGGTCACGGCCACCGCCGCCGGCACCGTCACAGCGCCGACACCCGTCCCAAGCCCGACCGCACCCTCGGTCGACGGACTGATCAAGAGCACACTCAACGGTCCGAATGGCACGCCGTCAGACAGCATCCTCGTCATCATCGGGATCACGCTGTTGTCGATCGCGCCCTCGCTCATCCTCATGGTTTCGTCGTTCACGAAGATTTTTGTGGTGCTCGCGATGACACGCAATGCGCTGGGCTTGCAGACCATCCCGCCAAACCAGGTGCTCGCCGGACTCGCCCTGTTCCTCTCCGTCTTCATCATGTGGCCGGTGATCTCCAACATCAATGTGCACGCCCTGCAGCCGTACCTGAACGGTTCCATCGACCTTCAGCACGCGATCTCACTTGCGGAGACTCCGCTCCGGCATTTCATGGTTGCGAACACCCGGCAGGGGGATTTGGCCCTGATGACTCGCGCCGCGGGACGCGCCAACCCCTCGTCGCCGGCTCACGTGCCCCTCGCCACCCTGATCCCCGCGTTCATGATCTCGGAACTCCGCTCGGCCTTCATCATCGGATTCGTCATCTTTATTCCGTTCCTCGTCGTCGACATCGTGGTGTCGTCGTCGCTCATGGCGATGGGCATGATGATGCTTCCGCCCGTGATGGTGTCATTGCCATTCAAGATCCTGCTGTTCGTGCTCGTCGATGGCTGGGGGCTTCTCATCACCACGCTCGTCGGCAGCTACGGAGGCATCAAGTGAACCCGTCAAGCCTCATCGACATCGGCGTGCAGGCGCTGTTGACCGCCGGCGAACTGGCGGCCCCGATCCTCGTCACGGCCCTGGTCGTTGGCTTCACGATCTCGGTCTTTCAGTCCATCACCCAGATCCAGGAGACGAGCCTCTCCTTCGTCCCGAAGGCGGTGGCCGTCTCCATAGCGCTGGTCATCTGTGCGCAGTGGATGATCGCGGTGATCGTCAGCTTCACCAACAATCTGTTCCATCAGATCCCCTCGCTGATCGGCCACTGAAATGTCGCTCTTCGCGTTCGGCTGGCTCGAGACCGTTCTCCTCGCGGGAGTCCGGATCGTTGCCTTCCTCCTGGTCGCACCGCCGTTCTCCCACGGTGCCATCCCCACCAGGGTCCGGGTCATGCTCGCACTCGGACTCGCGATCGCTGTTGCGCCGACGCTGGCTCAGCAGCGGCCTCTCGACACCGGCGCCTTCCTCGAGAGGCTGATCATGCAGGTCATCGTCGGACTCGCGCTCGGCTTCGTGATTCAGCTCGCCTTTGCGGCGCTGCAGTCGGCCGGCGGCCTCATCGACCTGTTTGGCGGCTTTCAACTGGCGCAGGGTTACGACCCCCAGTCGCTCGTCAACGGCGCTCAGTTCACCCGGCTGTTCCAGATCACGGCGATCGCCCTGCTGTTCGCCACGAACGGCTACCAGATGGTCGTGGCGGGGGTAACCCGATCCTTCACCGCCATCCCGGTTGGCGGCGCGCCCGACTTCTCAGTGATGGGGGGAGCGCTTGCAAAGGGCTTCGGCCAGATGTTCCTCGCCTCCGTGCAGATTGCCGGGCCACTCATCCTCGTGCTCTTCCTCGCGGATGCCGGCCTCGGCCTACTGACGCGGGTCGCGCCCGCGCTCAACGCCTTCTCGCTCGGCTACCCGCTGAAGATCTTGATCACCATCTCGTTCGCGGGCGTCGTGTACGTGCTCCTACCCGGGGTCGTCTCCTCTGTCCTGGACTCCGGGATAGGCATGCTCGGACGCGTCGGATAATGGCGGATTCGCAGGAACGCACCGAACAGGCGACCGACAAGCGCGCAAAAGAGGTGCGACGCAAGGGCGAGCTGTCCAGTTCGAAAGATCTCGGAGCCTGGCTCTCGGTCGGGGCCGCCGCTGCCTCGATGCCAGCGCTCATCGAGGCGGTGCGGTCCAACGCGCAGAGCCAGTTCGCGCTCGTGGGGCGGGTGATCGAGGACCCGACGCCGGCGCGCGCGCTGCAGATGCTCAACACCGGCTTCGGCAGCATCATCCCAACTCTCTCGCCGATCTTCGCCTCCGTCGCGATCGCGGTCGTAGCAGGCGCCGTGTTGCAGGGCGGCCCACATATCAAGACGTTCTCGGTCTCATTCAAGAGCTTCGATCCGATCGCGGGTCTCAAGCGCATCTTCGGCACGCAGGCGCTTTGGGAAGGTGCGAAGGCCCTCCTCAAGACCGCCGTAGTCGGGCTAGTGCTGGTCAGTGTGATCCAGAGTGTGGTCCCGCAACTGATCGGATCGGGCTTCCTCCCGCTCAACGAGGTAATCGGTATCGCGGGGTCGAGTCTGACGGTGCTGCTGGAAACGGCCGTCCTCGCCGGCCTTGTGGTCGCCGGGCTCGACGTGCTGGTTGTCCGCCACCGCAACCTCAAACGCATGCTGATGTCGAAGCGCGAAGTAAAAGATGAGAACAAGAGCTCAGAGGGCGACCCGCTGATCAAGGGCCAGCGCCGCGCGCGGGCCTTCGCGATGAGCCGCCGCCGGATGATGGATGCGGTTCGCACCGCGGATGTCGTGGTGCTGAACCCGACCCACATCGCCGTTGCCCTGAAGTACGAGCCCGGCAAGTCGGCACCTCGCGTCGTGGCCAAGGGGGTCGACGAACTCGCCGCCCGCATTCGCGAGAATGCCGCAGCGCATCGCATCCCGATGGTTCACGATATTCCGCTCGCCCGCACGCTCAATAAGGTCTGCGACCTTGGCGACGAGATCCCGCAAGAGCTCTACAGCGCCGTCGCTCAGGTTTTGGCCTTCGTCTTCGCCCTAAAGTCTCGCGGCGCCGCCCAGGGAATCCACAAGCTCGCCTCGTCTACCGTCCTGGCCTGAAAGCAAGGAGTTCAGCGTGAGAAAAAATCTGCCGACGTACGCCGTCCCGGTTGGGGTGGTGGGAATCGTGCTGCTGCTAGTGGTGCCAATCCCTGCCTGGTTGCTGGATATCCTCATCGTCATCAACATCATGTTCGCGCTGTTGATCCTGCTGACCACGATGTTCGTCAAGAAGCCCTTGGACTTTTCGGTGTTCCCGTCGCTACTGCTCGTGGCGACACTGTTCCGGCTGGGACTCAACGTGGCATCCACTCGGCTGGTGCTGAGCACGGGCTACGCGGGGCAAGTGATCGGATCGCTCGGTCAGGTGGCGGTCGGCGGATCGCTGATCATCGGGGCGGTGATCTTCCTGATCCTCGTCGTCATCCAGTTCGTCGTTGTGACCAAGGGTGCGGAGCGCGTGGCCGAGGTCGGCGCCCGCTTCACCCTGGACGCGATGCCTGGCAAGCAGATGGCGATCGACGCCGACCTGAACGCGGGAACCATCACCGAGGCCGAGGCACGCCGCCGCCGAGCCGAGGTGTCGGCCGAGGCGGACTTCTACGGGTCGATGGATGGCGCATCGAAGTTCGTGAAGGGCGACGCGATCGCGGGCATCGTGATCATCATCATCAACATCATCGGCGGGATCGCGATCGGGATGTTCCAGAACGGCATGGCGATCGGAGACGCGGTCAACAAGTACACGCTGCTGACGATCGGCGACGGATTAGTCAGCCAGATCCCGGCGCTGCTCATGGCGGTCTCCACCGGCATGATCGTGACCCGGTCGAACGTGGACGCCGACATGGGCTCGATGACCTCGGCGCAGCTCTCACAGTCGCGCGTCGCGGTGCTCGTCGCTGGCTGCGCCGCCATCGCGCTGGCGCTGATTCCGGGGATGCCGGTGATGCCGTTCCTCGTCATTGGCATGAGTCTCATCGTGGCGTCGCGGCGTATCGGTGCGCGGCAGCGTCGCGAGGCGATCGCCGGGGAAACCAGCGGGCAAGCGCAATCGCCAAACCCCGACAGCCCCGAGAACCTGATCGAGCAGATGCGGGTGCACGCCCTCGAGGTGCTGCTCGCGCCCGATCTGGTTGAGCTCGCGTCCGGTGCTGGCGACGATCTGCTCTCGCGGGTGCGCGCGCTGCGTCGCCGCCTCGCGATGGAACTCGGTATGGTGGTGCCGCCAGTGCGCACCCGCGACAGCCTTGACCTGCCGGAATCCACCTACGTCATCAAAGTCGCGGGGACTGAGGCTGGACGCGGTATCGCCCCACCCGGCAAGGTACTGGCGCTCGGGGACGCCCTGGATGCTCTGCCGGGCATCTCAACGGTCGACCCGGTGTTCGGGCTGGCGGGAAAATGGATCCCCGCGGAACTTCGTCACGGGGCCGAGCTCGGAGGTGCAACGGTGATCGATCGCGCCTCGGTGATCATCACCCACCTGTCATCGGTGATCACGAACAACGCTTCCCGCCTGCTTAGCCGGGAAGACGTGCGGGTGCTCACCGACGGCGTCAAGTCGATCAATCCCTCGGCGGTCGACGAGTTGATCCCGTCGCTGCTGTCCCTGGCCGAGGTGCAGCGAGTGCTGCAAGGGCTGCTATCCGAAGGCGTCCCGATCAACGACCTGTCGCGCATCTACGAGGCCCTTGCGCTGCGGGCTCGGGTGTCCACCGACGCGGACGGTCTGATTGAGTCGGCCAGGACAGCGCTCGGTCCTGTTCTCGCGGAACGCCACCTCAAGGACTCCACGCTGCGGGTCATCATGATCGAGCCGCTGCTGGAACAGGCCATGCTCGAGGGACTGCGCCCGTCGGAGCAGGGGCCACAGATCGTGCTCGATGCAGACCGCCTGCACGCCGTGATGACTTCGCTCGTGGATGCCCGTACGGCCGCAGAGGCGGGCGGCGATCCCACCGTCATCGCGTGCGCTCCGGCGCTACGTTCGGCCGTGCGTCGGCTGTTTGCGCCCAAGCCCGGCGACCTCCCCGTGCTCTCCTACCTAGAGGTCACCTCGGCGCACCCCAGGATCGAAACGGTGGGGGTGATTCGTGCCGTCGATCAGATTGCCGTTTGACGAGCTGTCGCCTGACGAACTGTCCGCGCGCGTGCAGTCGGAGTTCGGCGCGTCCGCGCGGATCGTGTCGGCTTCCGAGGTCCGAGTCGGCGGGGTCGGCGGCTTCTTCGCGCGCCGCTATCTCGACATCGTGGTGGATGTCGCACGCGCCTCGGAGTCGCAGCCCAAAGGGCCAACTGCGGTTGGCCTCGCAGCGCTGCTTGATCAGGCCGACCGGGTCGAACGGGCGGAAATACCACCGGTCGGTGTGCCTATGATCCCGGCCGTCTCGACACAGACCGACGATTTCGCCCGGCTAATGTCGGATCTACACTCCTATGCCGAGGTGCCAAATGCTGGAATGATCGTGTCAGCCGGAGCCCCCATGCTCCACGACACACCCGGCGGCATCGCACTGTTCATCGGACTCGGCGACGACGCGACGCTGGTGGCCCGTGCGTTGGCCCGCGGCATTGTTGCATCCGATCTGCGAATGGGCGGCCGCATCTTCGGCGACGCGCTGCCCCGAGTGGATGACCGGCGTCAGGCGGCCGCCTTCCGGGCATCGTGCATCCGGTCCGACTCCGTGGGGCTGCTGGCCTGGGGCATCGGACTGGGCGCCTCAGATGTGCAGACTGGGCTGCCGATGCTGCGCGCCATCGATGCCGACCAGATCTGGATCGTCGTCGACGCCTCGCGCAAGTCCGAGGACACGGCGGCGTGGGTGACCCTGGTGCGCGGCGGCGTGCCCGCACAGGCGATCGCGGTGCTGCACGGCGTCGAGACCAGATCTCCGGAGACAGCCAGTCAGCTCGGGCTGCCCCTCGGGTGGTCTGACAGGGTGAGATAGGCTAACCGCGTGCTGGTCCTGACGCGTAAACGTGGGGAGCGGATCCTCGTCGGAGACGACATCGTCATCACCATTCTGGAGATCAAAGGTGACGCCATCCGCATCGGAGTCGACGCGCCTTCCGGGGTGCGCATCCAACGCCACGAAGTGATCGACGCGATCGCCGCGGCTAACGTCGCGGCGGCCGGAACGCCGGATGTCGCCGCCGACCTTGCGGCACTGTTGGCGAGCCGGAGTCAGCCCGAGAGTTGACGGCATCGAAACTTCGACTTGCGGAACCGTTGCCGCGGTTGACGGCGACCACCCGATCTGTTTTTCGGAGTTGACTACCATCTCGAGGGCCGATCTGAACCAGGGCGTCGCCTTCCCGGCCGGCGAGCTCGGGCCGTGGAGAAGCGATTCAGTTCCTGCACCCAGTGCATCCGACAGCGCGGCGGTGGCCTCATGGTGCACCTCGAGCCTGCAGACGACTTACCCGCCGAGCGCCTCGTGACGTTCTCGATCGACGAGCACTCGGCGACCCCTCCATTCGAGCAGCTTCGGACACAGGTGCTCTCGGGGATCGCCGACGGTTCGCTGCCCGCCGCAACTCGCCTGCCCACCGTGCGAGCCCTCGCGTCGGAGTTAGGTCTGGCTGTCAACACGGTCGCCCGTAGCTACCGCGAGCTTGAGGCGGCCGGTGCGATCGCGACCCGCGGCCGCAACGGCACGTTCATCTCCCTCTCGACGGATGCCATTGCGCACGCCGCTCAGGAGGCTGCCACCGCCTACGCGGCGCGCATCCGGGCCCTCGGTGTCAGCCCGGATACCGCGCTCGACTACGTCCGGGCTGCCCTCGGCTGAGAGCCCCGCGCTCACTTTTCCGCGTCGACCCCGGCTCGGCTCCGGTATCCGAACTTGTCAAATGCAGGAGCAGACAGGGCGGCGGATACCACTTCCGTGTCATCCAGATGACACACGCCCCATCTGCTCCTGCATTTCACAACTTCGGACGCGCGTCGGGCCGCAGCCTCAGCCGCAGGGAACGGGCTCAGTGCCCGGTGCGGTCGGAGTCGACCCCGGCATCCGGCCCCTGCGACAGCGTCGCCAGTTGCGCGAGGTCGTCGGCGTCGAGTTCGAAGTCGAAGATCGCGAGGTTGTCGGCCATCCGGGAAGGGGTCGCGCTCTTGGGGATCGCGACCAACCCGTTTTGCACGTGCCAACGCAGCACGACCTGGGCGGGCGACTTGCCGTGCTTCTCCCCGAGCGCCGCGAGCGCCGGGTCGCCGAGCAGTGGAGCGCCCTCGCCGCCGAGCGGACTCCAGGACTCGGTGACGATCCCGTGCGCGCTGTCGATGGCGCGCGACGACTCGCGCGGGATCGCGGGGCTGATCTGCAGCTGATTGACCGCGGGCACTATCCCGGTCTCGGCCAGCAGCACCTCAAGGTGAGCCGGCGTGAAGTTGGACGTGCCGATCGCCCGCGCGAGTCCATCGGCCATGAGTTTCTCGAAAGTGCGCCAGGTGCTGACGAACTCGCCGCGCTTCGGCAGCGGCCAGTGAATGAGCAGCAGGTCAACGTAGTCGAACTTCAGCCGATCGAGGGCCGCTGCCAGCCCGCCGATTGCCCGGTCATCGCCCTGGAACTCCCCGTCGAGCTTCGTCGTGACGAACCAGTCCGCGCGGGCGAGCCCGGAACGCCGCACGCCCTCGCCTACGCCGGCCTCGTTCCCGTACTTGGTGGCCGTGTCGACGTGCCGGTAGCCGATTTCGGCGGCGACGACCACGGCATCCGCCACCTCGGCGTCGTTCAGCGGCCACGTGCCGAGTCCGAGCTGTGGGATGGTGGCGCCCGTGTTGAGGGTGATGTTCGGGATGATGTAGCTCATGAGTTCAGCCTAGGAGCGCTCCGGTGGCGCGGCGCACCGGCTCAGAGCGCAAGCCCGATCATCCCGCGGTCCGGATTGCCGAAGCGGTGCGCTGTGATCGAGATGGCCTGCTCGCGCAGGAAGGGGAGTAGCTCGAGCCGCCCGGCTGGGGTGACCGGGCCGGCCCAGACTGCGACATCCGGGGTGCCGTCGATGGCGGTCGCGAGCAGTTCAGCAGTGGTCGAACCGGGCGCCGAGATCAGGCGGATGCGGCTGGGCAGCTCGGTGCGCACGCGCGTGGCGAACGCGGCGTCGCCTTCGATTGAGACCGACTCGATGCCGAACACGAGCTCGCCGCCGAGGTCGGTTGCGCCGATCAGCGGCAGCAGACCGGACGGTATCGGGATCGCGGAGCTGATGCGAACGTTGGCCCGTGCCAGCACGCCAGCGGCGAGCACGCGCACGAACTCCGCGAGCGAGCCGCCCTCGGCGAGGCGGATCGTGGTGGTTGCCGCCCGGTAGCGGAACACGTTGCGCTCCACCTCGAGCGCCGAAACGTCACGCGCGACCGCGAACTCCGCGGCCCAGGCATCCCGGTCGGAGAGCGCACCACGGCGCACCTCCTCGAACTCGGCGTAGTCGATGGCTGGCTGGGAGGCCTCGATGATCGCGCTCACGCGGGCGTCGAGGTCGTCGAGGTGGAGCTCGCCACTCGGGGCGGCGGCATCCGGGGTCCACGAGCCGAGCACGAAGAGCGTGTTCGGGCCGCCGGCCTTGGCTCCGGGGCCGACAGTGGAGCGCTTCCAGCCGCCGAACGGCTGGCGACGTACGATCGCGCCCGTGATGGGGCGGTTGACGTAGAGGTTGCCGGCCTGCACGCCGCCCAGCCAGGTCGTGACCTCAGCAGGATCGAGCGAGTGGATACCGGCCGTCAGCCCGTAGGCGACCGCATTCTGCAGCGCCATGGCCTCTTCCAGCGATGAGGCCTCCATGATCCCGAGCACCGGACCGAAGTACTCGGTCAGGTGGAACTCGCTGCCGGGGGCGACCCCGTCGCGAACGCCCGGCGACCACAGCTTGTCGGTCTCGTCGAGCTGGCGCGGCTTGACGACCCAGCTCTCGCCCTCGGCGAGCGTGGTGAGTCCGCGCGCGAGCTTCCCGGAGACCGGCTCGATGACCGGCCCCATCTGGGTGGCGGGATCGAGTGGATAGCCGACCGCGAGCGTCGCGGCGGCGTCGGCCAGCTGGCGACGGAAGCGCTCCGACTTGGCGACAGAGCCGACCAAGATCACGAGTGACGCCGCCGAACACTTCTGCCCGGCGTTGCCGAAGGCACTCTTGACTACGTCGCTGACGGCGAGGTCGAGGTCGGCACTCGGCGTGACGATGATCGAGTTCTTGCCGCTGGTCTCGGCCAGCAGCGGGAGTCCGGGCTTCCACGACCGGAACAGCGCGGCCGTCTCGTAGCTCCCAGTGAGCACCACGCGCCCAAGCTCGGGGGCAGTCACGAGCGCGCGCCCGACCTCGTTCTCCTCGACGTCGATGAAGCCGAACACCTCGCGCGGAATGCCGCCCTCCCAGATCGCCTCGGCCAACACGGCGCCGCTGCGGCGGGCTTGCGGCGCGGGCTTGAGCAGCACGGCGCTCCCGGAGGCGAGAGCCGACAGCACCCCGCCAGCTGGGATCGAGACGGGAAAGTTCCACGGCGGCACGACGAGCGTGAGCGCCTC
>JAYTXO010000084.1:0-19960 GCA_043742905.1 Microbacteriaceae bacterium
CCAACCGAGTCGCGCGACCTCCGGGCGGCGGATGCCCCTCCCAGACGACCGACGTAGACTTTAGGGCACCGCTCACCGAATAAGGAGCCAGTCATGTTCGCTTGGGTTCTTCCGGCGGTTCGCTCCGTCGTGGCTCTCGCGGTCGGATTCGCGATCACCTTCACTCCGGCCCATTCTGCAAACTTCGGGCTCGTGGCTTTTGGCCTGTTCGTGGTCGTCTCTGGCGCTGTGCTGCTCGCTGGGTCGCTCTCCAGGCGCGGAGATCGCGACTCTCGTGGCCTGTTCGTGACCCAGGCGGTCGTGTCGGTGCTTGCCGGGATTGCAGCGCTGGCGCTGCCCGGCGGCGGCGTGCACTACCTCGTGCTCGTGGTGAGCGCGTGGGCGATCGTGACGGGCGCGCTCGAACTGGTCAGCGGGATCCGGGCTCGCACCCGCCTCTCGGCGGCGCGCGACTGGACGATCCTCGGCGGCCTCACGCTGCTACTCGCGATCGGCTTCCTCGTCGTCCCGCCGGATTACACACAGACTCTCGGGGGCATTGAGCAGATCAAAGGTCAGCTGACCGCCTCGGTGGTCCTGGTGGGAATGTTCGGCGCATGGGCCATCGTGGCGGGTGTGCTGCTCGGGATCTCGGCGGCCTCTGCGCGGCCGGCGCGCACGGCGGCGTCTCACGGTGGTTCTGCGGTGACCTCGTGAGCAAGAGAACCAGTGCGCCGACGCGCAAAGACCAGACGCGTCCCGTCGAACTCATCGGACTCTCTGCCATCTTCGGCGTCTTCACAGGCCTGATCGTCGGCCTCGCCACCCGGCAATGGATCCTCGCGGCGATCTTCTTCGGCGTCGTCTTTATCGTCAGCCTCGTCGCGCTCGCGATGATTATGCTCGGACACACGCCGGATGCCGACCTTCCCGCCGTCGAGGACGAGAAGCCTTCGAAGCACTAGTCAGTCCCCGCCGCGGATAGTCAACGCCGGTGCACGCAGGTGCACACCGGTGCACATCGTTACTCGGGAAGCAGATCTACCAGTTCGTCGGCCAGTCCGATGTAGTTGGCAGGAGTCAGTTTGAGCAGCCGGGTCTTCGCGTCAGCACCGATGTCGAGCGCCTGCACGAACGCGCGCAGCTCGGCGGGTCCGGTGCGGTGGCCGCGAGTGAGCTCCTTGAGCAGCGCGTACGGATCGGCGATTGAGCTGCGCCCGGCTGTCACCTCGGCGCGGATGACCGTTTGAATCGCCTCGCCGAGTACCTCCCAGTTACCGTCGAGGTCGGCGGCAAGGGCGTCGTGGGCGATCGCGATCTCGTCCAGGCCGCGCGCCAGATTGTCGAGCGCCAGCAGCGAGTGGCCCACGGCGACCCCGATATTGCGCTGGGTGGTCGAATCGGTCAGGTCGCGCTGCATCCGGCTGGTCACGAGAGTCGCGGCGAGTGAGTCGAGGAGGGCGGACGAGAGCTCAAGATTCGCCTCGGCGTTCTCGAAGCGGATCGGGTTGATCTTGTGCGGCATAGTCGACGAGCCGGTGGCGCCGGCCTGCGGAATCTGGCTGATGTATCCCATCGAGATGTAGGTCCACAGATCGGTGCAGAGGTTGTGCAGGATCCGGTTGAGGTGACTGATGCCGCTGAACAGCTCGGCTTGCCAGTCGTGGGACTCGATCTGGGTGGTCAGCCCGTTCCAGCTGAGGCCGAGCGACGTAACGAACTCGAGCGAGATGGTCGGCCAGTCGGCATCCGGATCCGCGGCGACATGGGCGGCGAAGGTACCGGTCGCCCCGCTGAACTTGCCGAAGATCTCAACCGCCTCGACGCGGGCGAGCACGCGTTCGAGCCGGGAGACGAAGACCGCGAACTCCTTGCCGACCGTGGTCGGGGTGGCGGGCTGCCCGTGGGTGTGGGCGAGCATGGGGGTGGCGCGCTCATCAACGGCGAACCGGCGCAGCCCGGTCAGCACATCTCGCAATCGGGGCAGCCAGACCTCGTGTACGGCGGCGCGCACGGTGAGTGCGTAGCTGAGGTTGTTGATGTCTTCGCTGGTGCAGGCGAAGTGGGTGAGCTCGGCGACGTCGTTGAGTCCCAGTGCGGAGAGCTTGGCGCGCACGAGGTATTCGACGGCCTTCACGTCGTGCCGGGTGGTGGCCTCCAGGGTGGCGAGTTCGTCGATCTCTGGCTGGCCGAACTCGGCGGCGAAGCTGCGGAGCGAGCGCGCCTGAACCGCATCGAGCGGCGCGGAGCCGAACATCCCGCGTGCGGTGAGGGCGATCAGCCACTCCACCTCGACGTGTACGCGAGCCCGATTGAGGCCCGCCTCGGAGAGGTGCTCGCCGAGGCCCTGCACGGCCGGGCGATAGCGTCCGTCCAGCGGGCTGATCGGCTGCGGGGGAAGCGGACTCATGAGACTCCCTGTCGGATTCCGGGTTCGAGCTGTCGGAAGAGGGCGACGCTCGCCCATTCGATCGTTGCCAGCACGCTCTCGAAGAGCGCGGCATCCGAATAGTACGGATCCGGCACGTCCATCGTGCCCGATCCGTTGGGCCCGAACGTCATCAGCAGCTGCACCTTCGCGCGTTCGGGCCCGCTGGTCGCCCACTCACGGAGCGTGCGCTCCTGACCGCGGTCGAAGGCGACCACTAGATCGAGGTCATCGAACCACTCGGGATCGAACTGTCGGGCCCGGTGCCGACTACCGTCGTAGCCGTGGGCTTTGAGCGCGGCGATCGTGCGCGGGTCGGCCGGTTCGCCGACGTGCCAGTCGCCGGTCGCGGCAGATTCGACGGCAATTCGACCGGTGTAGCCGCCCTCGGCGATCAGGCGCCGGAAGATCGCCTCGGCCATCGGCGAGCGGCAGATATTACCGGTGCAGACGAAGCAGACGCGAAAGAGGCAGGGGTCTTCGGCGCCCTCAGTGTCGTCGAAGCCGCCGATGGTCATGCCCTCATCATCCCGCGTCTTGCGTCTCCTCCACAGCGAGCGGCCGCGCATTCGTTTCCCGGATGTGCGCCCGCGGTGTTGTGTAGGCGTCGGCTCCAACATGCTCGCCTCCTGACCGGGCGCTCGCTCGGCCGAGAGGAGGAGCCCGTGCCCACCCCCGACACCGCGAGTCTGCGCGCCGCCCTCGAGTTGCAGCAGTCCGCACTCGTGCCGATTGGCCTGGTGCTGGCCGCGGTCGCGACTTTTCCGCCCCGACTCCGTCCCGAGGACTGGCGGGGAGAAGCCGCCACAGCCTGCGAGCGGCTCGAGGCGCAGCTCCGCGAGCAGCTACGCGCGGCAGACACGGCGCTCTCCTCCGCGCAACGGGACACCCGCTCGGCGCTGCGCGAGTTGGGGGTGTGACCGCGATGGCCCGCGATCCGGCTGCCGGTCATCGGATGCCCCACAACCCAATCCACTACGAATGGATTCCGCCAGGGCAGCACGCGCCAACCCCCGAGAAGGGTGGCCCGCTGCTGGTGACCCCGGCCGGCACGACACTAGTTGCCACCGACCGGATGCACGCGCACCTTGAGCAACTCGACGCCCTTGAGCAGCAGTTGCAGGAGTCGTCGCGCTCGCTGCTCCGTGTCGACGGCGCGGTGAGCTGGGCGTCGGTGCCAGGTGCGCCGGTGGGCGCCCGCCGGAGCGAGGCGGCGCTCGGGGCGGCCATCCACGCCTCGAGAGCCGCGCAGTGCTCCGCGAAACGGCTGGTCGGGTCTCTTCGCTCGGCGATCATGTCCTACGACGACGCGGGCGCCGCAGCGCACGCACGCGCCGATCAGCTAGCTGCCATCGGGGGCGCTGAGCTCGGCGCCTCCGTCCGCGCGGCCCTCCCTGGAATCGCAGTACTCGGGCTGGTGGGCTGGCTGGCGACGAAGATGCCCGACCCGGGCGGAGTGCGCGCCTCGTGCGTTCGTCAGTTCTTCCTCAACAACCCGCAGCTGATCACGGGCCCTGCGTTTGTCGAAGGCGTGCGAATGTTCACCGGCGGGCTGGACGAGGGCACCTCGTCGTTTCTCGGCATCCCAGTGCCTGTCGCCATCCTGCTCGGGGCGACGGGGGTGACTGGGGTGCGAAGCAGCGCGCGTGGCATGCTCGCGGTCGGCCCGCTGGTCGGCCTTTTTCGCGAGACCCCGGTGAAGGTGGATCGCGTATCCGTCACGCAGGTGACCGCACCGGCCGCGGGAGCGGTCGAAAGGCTGCAGCGGGTGCCCGAGGTGAACCAGCTGCGGATCGAGAAGTACGACGCCCCCGGGCAGCCGGCCAGATTCGTGGTCTACGTCGGACCGACCGAGACCTTCTCTCCGGTCTCCACGACCGAGCCGTGGGATCTCACCAGCAACGTCGGCGGTGTCGGGGGCCTCGACGTTGGGGCCTACCGCGCGAGCGAACTGGCGATGCACGACGCCGGGGTCACCACGTCCAGTCCTGTGCAGTTCGTCGGCTTCTCGCAGGGCGGGCTGATTGCCTCGATGCTTGCGGGATCCGGCGACTGGAATGCGGTAGGCATCCAGACCTTCGGGGCGCCGGCTGGCAACATCGAACTGCCCGATGGCCTCTCGGGTATGGCGGTGCGCAACACCGATGACTTCATCCCGATGTTGGCCGGTCCTCAACTCGATCATCATGTGCTGCAGGTCGAACGCCGAGCATTCGCCGCGGGCGAACCGTTGCCCACCTACCACGCGGCTCCAGCTCACGAGCGGGATGCCTACGTGGCCACGGCAGCTGTGGTCGACTCAGCGAGCTCGGCAGCGGTGCGTGAGCAGAACGCCGCACTCGACTCATTCACGGGCGACTATGCCGCACAGCACGGATCCTCCATCACCGTGACGGGCTATCACGCGACCCGCGTTCCCGAGGCGATGACGCCGACGACCGACCCGAGTCGCGTCATGCTTCGGGAGGTGACGCGAGAGGCGCGGGCTACTTCTGCTTTCCGGTGAACGGCCTCAGCACGACGCCGATGAACCAGGACAGGATGCCCAGCAGCAACGCGCCCAAGATGCCCCAGCCAAAACCCCCGTGGATGTACAGGCCGAATCCGAGAAGGTCGCTGATCCAGGCGACAAGAAAAAGAAGCAGCCCGTTGACGACCAGCGAGATGAGGCCGAGCGTAAGGATGTAGATCGGGAGGGCGACGATCCTCACCAGACCCCCGACGATCCCGTTCACGACGCCGAAGATCAGCGCCACGATCAGGTAGGTGACGATCGTTTCCAGCACTCCGGCCGGCGCAAACGGCCTCACGACGAGATGCTCAGCCAGAATCAGGGTGGTGAACCAGAGCGCAACAGCGTTGATCAGCAGGCGAAGAAAGAGACGTCCCATGCGCCCATTCTGGCAGCGGGCGCGGCTCAGAGGGAGCCTCCCGTGGCCGCGCGCTCCTAAGCTGGATCTCATGCCTGTGACGCTCCGCCCAGAGATCGCCTCGCTGGCGCCCTATCGGCAGGGCCGGGCGGCCGCGCCGCACGCTTTCAAGCTCTCGTCTAACGAGAGCCCGTTCCCGCCGATTCCCGCGGTGGTCGAGGCCATCGCGCAGTCAAGCCTGAATCGCTATCCGGATGGTGCGGCCACTGCACTGCGCGTGCGACTGGCTGAGCGCGCCGGGGTCACCGTCGACGAGGTGCACGTGGGTGCGGGATCCGTGTCGATCCTGCACCAACTCGTTCAGGCCGCCGCTTCGACCGGCGACGAGGTGCTGTACTCCTGGCGGTCCTTCGAGGCGTACCCCGGTATCGTCACGGTGTCGGGCGCGACCAGCGTCACCGTCCCGAATCGGGCAGACGGCAGCCACGACCTCGACGCCATGGCCGCCGCCGTCACCGAGCGCACCCGAGTCGTGATCGTCTGCAGCCCGAACAACCCGACGAGCGCTATCGTCACGGGCCTCGAGTTCGAGACTTTTATGGCGAAGGTGTCCGACACGGTGCTGGTCGTGCTCGACGAGGCATATCGCGAGTTTGTTACCGACCCGCACGCCGTCGAGGGCCTCTCGCTGCTCGAGCGCTACCCGAACCTGGTCGTGCTCCGCACCTTCTCGAAGGCCTACGGGCTGGCTGGCTTGCGTGTCGGCTACGCGGTCGGGCCGGCGTACATCCTGGATGCTGCCCGCGCCACCATGATTGCCCTCTCGGTGATCGAGCCCGCCCAGCGCGCCGCGATTGCCGCTCTCGACAGCGAGCCTGAGTTCACGGCCCAGGTCGCCACGCTGGTCGCCCGTCGCACCACCCTGCGCGACGGGCTTGTCGCGCAGGGGTGGCAGCTCCCAGAGCCTCAGGGAAACTTCGTTTGGCTCGTGACGGGGAAGGCCACTGCGGCCGCTGCCGAGGTGCTCGAGGCGCATGGGATTGTTGCTCGAGTGTTTGTGCCGGAAGGCATCCGGATCTCAGTGGGCGAAGCCGAATCTGTGGAGAAGGTCCTAGCGGCGACGGCAGAGGTTGTGGAGACCCTCCGAGAAGACGTCGGAAGTGGCGGGCTAGGGTAGTGACCATGTCTTCGGACGCCACGCTGCAATTGCTGACGCCCGACGGGAAGCTTGTCCGGGATGATCGGACGTCCGAGTATCTGCCATGGATCGAGAAGCTTCCGGAATCCCGTCTCCTCGACTTCTACCGTCAGATGGCCGTGATCCGCCGCTTCGACACAGAGGCGGGCAATCTGCAGCGTCAGGGCCAACTCGCGTTGTGGATCCCGAGCATCGGTCAAGAGGGTGCGCAGGTCGGCTCCGGGTACGCCGCCGCCCCGCAGGACCACATCTTTCCGGCCTACCGCGAGCACGTGGTCGGCCGCATCCGTGGGCTTGACCCAATGCGCCTGATCGAGATGCTCCGCGGCCTCAGCCACGGCGGCTGGGTGCCGAGCGAGACCGGAAACTTCCACCTCTACACGCTGGTGATCGGCTCGCAAGCTCTGCACGCGACCGGCTACGCCATGGGGATCGGCCTCGACAAGCTCAACGCCGGCGGCGGGCCGGACCCCGAGACGGATGCCGCGGTGCTCGTCTACTTCGGTGACGGCGCCAGCAGTCAGGGTGACGTGAGCGAGGCGATGATCTTCGCCGCGAGCTACCAGACGCCTCAGGTGTTCTTCCTCCAGAACAACCACTGGGCGATCTCCGTTCCGGTTGAGCGCCAGTCCCGCACGCCGCTCTACCTGCGCGGAACCGGATTCGGCATCCCGAGCATCCAGATCGACGGCAACGATGTGCTCGCCAGCTACGCCGTCACGTCCCAGGGGTTGCTCGACGCGCGCAGCGGCCTCGGCCCGCGCTTTATCGAAGCGCTGACCTACCGGATGGGCGCGCACACCTCGAGCGATGACCCGACCAAGTACCGGGACAACGAGGAGGTCGCGTATTGGGGCGCGCGCGATCCGATCGCTCGCTATGAGATCTTCCTCCGCAGCCAGGGCGTCGGCGACGACTTCTTCGCCGAGGTCGTCCAGGAGGGCGAGGATCTCGCGGCCGACGTCCGCGCCCGTACCCAGACCCTGCAGGATCCGCCGACAACCAAGATCTTCGAGCACGTCTACTCGGATGCTCATCCGCTCGTCGACGCACAGCGCGACTGGCTCGCCGCCTACGAGGCCTCGTTCGAAGCAAACGCCGGGAGTTCCGAATGACGGAAACCCTGACCCTCGCCAAGGCCATCAACCTCGGGCTGCAGAAGGCGCTCGCTGACGACCCGAAGGTTCTGCTCATCGGCGAGGACATCGCCACGCTCGGCGGCGTCTTCCGCGTGACCGAAGGGTTGAAGACCCAGTTCGGCGAGAACCGCGTGATCGACACCCCCCTCGCCGAGTCCGCGATCGTCGGTACCGCGATCGGCCTGGCGATGCGCGGCTACCGGCCGGTGTGCGAGATCCAGTTCGACGGATTCATCTTCCCCGGTTTCGATCAGATCACCTCGCAACTGGCGAAACTGACCTACCGCCACGAGGGATCCGCGCAGTTCCCGGTCGTCATCCGCGTGCCGTATGGGGGCCACATCGGCGCTGTCGAGCACCACCAAGAGAGCCCGGAGGCCTACTTCGCGCACACGCCGGGCCTCCGCGTCGTCAGCCCAGCCACTCCGCAAGATGGCTACTGGATGATCCAGCAAGCGATCACCAGCAACGACCCCGTGATGTTCTTCGAGCCGAAGAGCCGCTACTGGCAAAAGGGCGAGGTCGACCGCGAGACCCCGCCAGGTGCGTTTCAGGCCAGCCGCGTCGTTCGGATCGGCACCGAGGTCACCGTGGTCGGTCACGGCGCGATGGTGGCGGCCCTGTTGCAGGCGGCGGAGATCGCGGCCGGAGAGGGCACGAGCCTCGAGGTCATCGACCTGCGCTCGCTGTCGCCGATCGACTACGCGCCAATTATTGCCTCGGTGCAAAAGACCGGCCGCCTCATCGTCGCGCAGGAGGCTCCCGGTCACGTGAGCGTCGGCTCCGAGATCGCGGCGACGATCGCGGAGCGCGCGTTCTACTCGCTCGAAGCCCCTGTGCTGCGCGTGAGTGGCTTCGATACCCCGTTCCCGCCCGCGAAGCTCGAGGGCAACTTCCTGCCGGATGCCGACCGCATCCTTGAGGCCGTCGACCGCGCCCTTTCGTACTGAGCCCGAGCTACTAGAGGAGCCATCGTGACGCAATCCGAGTTCCCGCTGCCAGACGTCGGCGAAGGCCTCACCGAGGCCGAAATCGTCTCGTGGAAGGTCAAGCCGGGCGACACTGTCACGGTCAACCAGGTGCTAGTTGAGATCGAGACTGCGAAGTCACTTGTCGAACTGCCGTCGCCGTTCGCAGGCACTGTTACGGAGCTGCTGGTCAGCGAGGGTGACACCGTCGAGGTAGGCACCGTGATCATCAGGGTCGACTCGGAGGTCGCCGCCGGGAGCAGTGTTCCGGCCGCCGATGTAGCCGCGGCGGTACCCGCCGCGGCTCTCGCCAGCGTGATGGCCGAAATCGCCGAGACCGCCGCCACGATTGCGGCGCCGGAGGAGTCGTCGGGAGCGGTGCTGGTCGGATACGGCTCCAAGGGCGGGCACTCACCAACCCGCCGCCGCCGACCGGGGGCGGTCACCGGCCCGGATGCCGCGGCAGCACCACGTCTGAGCTCGGTACCCGCGGCATCGGCCGCCCCGGTCATCGCGAAGCCGCCGATCCGCAAACTCGCGAAGGATCTCGACGTCGACCTAGCGACCGTCACCGCCACCGGACTTGCCGGCGAGATCACCCGCGACGACGTGATCCGGCAGGCTTCGCAGGCGAGCGTGTTCCGCAACATCCAGACACCGGAATGGCCCCAGGACCGCGAGGAGCGAATCCCGGTCAAGGGTGTACGCAAGGCGATCGCCCTCGCGATGGTGCAGAGCGCGTTCACGGCGCCCCATGTGAGCGTGTTCAGCGACATTAACGCGACCCGCACCATGGAGTTCGTAAAGCGGCTCAAGAACTCGCCCGACTTCGCTGGCGTGCGCATCAGCCCGCTCCTGGTGATGGCGAAGGCCGTCATCTGGGCGGTGCGCCGCAATCCAACGGTCAACTCGAGCTGGACTGACACGGAGATTGTGGTGCACCACTACGTGAATCTCGGGATCGCAGCAGCGACGCCGCGCGGACTCATCGTGCCGAACATCAAAGATGCGCAGAACCTCAGCCTGCTCGAACTCGCGCAGGCGCTGGAACAGCTCACCATCACTGCCCGCGACGGCAAGACGCAGCCCGCCGAGATGGCGAAGGGCACCGTTACGATCACCAACCTCGGTTCCTACGGGATGGACACCGGCACGCCGATTCTCAACCCGGGCGAAGTTGGCATCGTCGCCCTCGGCGCGATCAAGTTGAAGCCGTGGGTCGTGGATGGCGAGGTGCGCCCCGCGTACGTCACGACGGTGGGCGCCAGCTTCGATCACCGCGTGGTGGATGGTGACGTGGCGAGCCGCTTCACAGCCGATATCGCGAGCGTGCTCGAAGAGCCGGCGCTGCTGTTGGACTGAATCGCAGACCCGGCACGGCTCCTTCGACGACGTCGGGGTATGGGTGAGGGGCGCCGTCGGGCTAATGGTTTTGACAATCATTCTCGATAGCGGGTAACGTCATGGCCATGACCGCGCCCCGCCTCCGCCCGTTCGCGCTCGCCTCGGTGGTGACCGCTGCAGCGCTCGTTCTCGCCGGGTGCACCACGAGCCGCATTGACGTGCCCGCCACTATCCAGGTCGTCGCCTCGACCGATGTCTACGGATCGTTGGCCAAGACCATCGGCGGCACCTTCGCCACGGTGACCTCCATCATCGACGACCCCGCCAAGGACCCGCACGAGTACCAGGCCGATGCGCGCACCCAGCTCGCCGTCTCGAAGGCCCAGGTGATCGTCGAGAACGGCGGCGGCTACGACGACTTCGTCGGCACGATGCTCTCGGCTTCCGGCAACACGAAGGCCCCGGTGATCAACGCAGTCAAGCTCTCGGGCTACGACGCGAAAGCCGCCGACTTCAACGAGCACGTGTTCTACGACTACCCAACGGTCGGCAAAGTGGTCGACGCCTTGGTTGCTGGGTTCGCGAAGGCCGACCCGAGTCACTCCGCGACGTTCGCTGACCGGGGCGCCAAGCTGCGCATCCAGATCGACAAGTTGGAGAACGACGAGTCGAATCTGGCGGCAACGACGAAGGGCGTCGGCGTCGCGATCACTGAGCCGGTACCCGACTACGTGCTGGCGGCCCTCGGGATGAAGATCGTGACGCCCGCCGCGTTCAGCGAGTCCATCGCGCGGGGCACCGACGCGCCCGCCGCCGTGCTCGAGCGGACGCTCGCGACCTTCACCTCGGGGGACGCGAAGGTGCTGATCTACAACGTGCAGACCACGGGCCCCCAGACGGATGTCGTGCTCGCCGCCGCGAAGAAGGCCGGCATTCCTGCGGTGCCGGTCTCCGAGACGCTCCCCCCCGGTCTCGGCTACATCGAGTGGCAGCAGGGCGTTCTCGCGACCATCGCGCAGGCGCTGGGGCACTAGACGGTGACTTCCACGCCCGTTGTTCCGACCGGTCCTGTCCTCTCCCTCCGCGACGCCGAGCTCACCCTGGGCGGTCGCGTGCTGTGGAGCGGGCTCGACCTCGATGTGGCGCCGGGCGAGTTCGTCGCGGTGCTCGGGGCGAACGGTTCGGGCAAGACCAGCCTGTTGAAGACGGTGCTGGGGCAGCATCCGCTCAGTGCGGGGACCGTGACGCTGTTCGGTGAACCGGTCAAACACGGCGATCGAAGGATCGGCTACGTGCCGCAGCAGCGCCTCGCCGACGAGGGGACACCCCTGCGCGGCCGCGATCTCATCGGCCTCGGCGTGGACGGCCACCGCTGGGGCGTCGCCCTTCCGACTCGGGCCCGGCGCCAGCGCATCGACGAGCTGCTGGCCTCGGTCGGTGCCGAGCACTACGCGAACGCGCGGATCTCAAGCCTGTCGGGCGGCGAACAGCAGGGGCTGCGGATCGGCCAGGCGCTTGCAGGGGATCCAGCCATGCTGCTCTGCGACGAGCCGCTGCTGTCGCTCGACATGCGCGCGCAGGGTGTCGTCAGTCGGCTGATCGACGACAAGCGTCGTGAGCGCGGCTTCGGCGTGCTGTTCGTGACGCACGATATCAACCCCGTGCTCGACGTGGTCGACCGCGTGCTCTATCTGGCTGGGCGGCGGTTCCGAATCGGGACTCCGGATGAGGTGCTGTGCTCGGAGGTGCTCAGCGAGCTCTACCAGTCACCGGTGGACGTCATCCGGGCGCATGGACGCGTCGTGATCGTCGGCACCCCCGACCAGTCGCACGCGCACGGCCACGAGCACGATCACGGGGCGGACCTACCGTGATCGCCGCTGCCGTCTTCGCGACACCGGACTGGTGGTCGCAACTCTTCAACTTCGCCGACTACGGCCAGTTGCTCGTACTGCTGCAGAACTCGATCCTGGCCGGTGCCCTGCTCGGCCTGGTCGGAGGGCTGGTCGGCGTCTTCGTCATGTCGCGTGACCTGGCCTTCGCCGTGCACGGGATCAGTGAGCTGAGCTTCGCCGGCGCCGCGGCCGGGCTGTTGTTCGGCGTCGGAGTGGTCGAGGGATCCATTGTCGGGTCGATCATTGCCGCGGCGGTGATCGGCCTGCTCGGGTCGCGGGCACGCGATCGCAACTCGATCACCGCGGTCCTGATGCCGTTCGGACTCGGCCTGGGCATCCTGTGCCTCGCCCTCTATCCTGGGCGCACCTCGAACAAGTTCGGCCTGCTCACGGGCCAGATCGTCGCCGTCGACGACCCGAAGCTCAACTCGCTCGCTCTCATCTCACTCGTGGTGGTTGTGGGGCTTTTCATCGTCTGGCGCCCCCTGAGATTCGCGAGCGTGGATGCCGAGGTCGCGGCGGCGCGCGGCGTGCCGGTGCGCGCGCTCTCGCTCGTCTTCATGCTGCTGCTCGGACTGGCTGTGGCGGTGAGCGTGCAGGTGGTCGGGGCTCTGCTTGTGCTCTCGGTGCTGGTGACTCCCGCGGCTGCCGCCCTCCGAGTGTCATCTTCGCCGATCGTGGTGCCGGTGCTGAGCACCGCGTTCGCGATCGTGTCCCTGGTGGGCGGCATCCTGTTGGCGCTCGGATCGAGCGTGCCGATTAGCCCCTATGTCACGACGATCTCGTTTCTGATCTACGTGGTCTGCCGGGTCACCTCGACTCGACGGGCCCGCGCGGCCCGCAACCGCCGACGTATCCTGGGGGCGGAGGCATGAGCTCCGGAGCGACTCCGGCGTGAGGGGGGCATCGTGGTCGTGAGACGGAACACCTGGCAGCGCGAAGCGGTGCGCGAGGCACTCGGCACCACCGAGGGCTTCGTGAGCGCGCAGACGCTGCACGCCCACATGCGCGACGCTGGCTCAGCTGTCGGACTCGCGACGGTATATCGCGCGCTCGCGGACCTCTCCACCGAGGGTGAGGCAGACTCTCTCCAACAGGAGGGCGAGAGCCTCTATCGCGCATGCACCCCGGGTTCGCACCACCACCACCTGATCTGCCGCAACTGCGGCCGCACGGTCGAGATCTCGGCGGATCCAGTCGAGCAGTGGGCCAAGGACGTCGCGGCCGCGAACGGGTTCACCCATCCGAACCACGTCGTCGACGTTTTCGGCTACTGCGCGGATTGCTCAGCCGCCGCGGTCCCCGGCGCTGACTGACGAGGCGGCCGCTGCCGTTGTCAGAGCTTTGGCCCCGCGGGTGTTCGCCATGCTGGAGTACGTCACGTGACTCGCGTTGTCCCAGACTGCCCGATCGGGTAGTCTCATGAAGTTGCGTATTTCGTGCGCTTCTTGTGCGCCGCCGTGAACTCTTCGGAAAACACGGTTCTGGCGTGCCGACAAGTGACCTTGGGTGAGCCGGACCGGGAGAAATCCTGCCGCCTCACGGTATCTAGATAAGGAAAGAAACCATGGCAGCTGTGTGCCAGGTGACTGGAGCCGTTCCCGGCTTCGGACACAACATCTCGCACTCGCACCGCCGGACGAAGCGCCGCTTCGACCCGAACGTGCAGAAGAAGACCTATTACGTCCCGTCACTGCGCCGTAGCGTCACCCTGAACGTGTCCGCCAAGGGCATCAAGGTGATCGACGTCCGCGGTATCGAGTCCGTCGTCAGAGACATCCTTGCTCGTGGGGTGAAGGTCTAGTGGCCAAGAAGTCACAGGACATCCGTCCGATCATCAAGCTCCGCTCCACCGCGGGCACCGGGTACACCTACGTGACCCGCAAGAACCGTCGCAACGATCCCGACCGTATCGTTCTGAAGAAGTACGACCCGGTCGTTCGTAAGCACGTCGAATTCCGCGAGGAGCGCTAAGCATGGCCAAGAAGAGCAAGATCGCGCGCAACAATCAGCGCGCCGTGATCGTGGAGCGGTACGCGGTAAAGCGCCTCGAACTAAAGAAGGCGCTCGTCGACCCGGCGGGTACTGACGAGACCCGCGAGGCCGCCCGAATCGGATTGCAGAAGCTGCCCCGCAACGCCTCGCCGGTGCGCTTGCGCAGCCGCGACGCGATCGATGGCCGCCCCCGAGGGGTGCTCACGAAGTTTGGCGTCTCGCGCGTTCGCTTCCGTGACATGGCTCATCGTGGCGAGCTGCCGGGCATCACCAAGTCGAGCTGGTAGACATTCACCAACAGTAAAAAAGGGGCGCCGGAGTGATCCGGCGTCCTTTTTTTATCTTTCTCCCGAATCTGCGAGTTTTCCCCGGAAAAGGCTCACCGCGCCGAGTTGGCCGAAATTGCCGGTGTTTGCTGCTAGTTTCGGGGTCGGTCCAGGGGATTCACTCTTCGGAGCCACTCATGCCACACGAAACGCACTAGGTCCGAGGAGGACACCCATGGCTGATAAGTCACTCAACAAGAACGATCTCGTGGCCGCGGTTGCCGCCGAGTCCGGCCTGAGCCAGGCCGCCGTCTCGGGCGTCGTCGACTCGCTCTTCTCCGTTCTCGCCAAGTCACTCGGCGAGGGCACCAAGGTCAGCATCCCGGGCTGGCTCGCCGTCGAGCGCACCCACCGCGCTGCGCGTGATGGTCGCAACCCCGCAACGGGCGAGACAATCCACATTGCCGCCGGCTACGGCGTGAAGCTGTCCGCTGGCAGCAAGCTGAAGGCCGCCGCTAAGTCGTAGTGCCTGTGCTCGCCGCTCGCTGCGACGACTCTCGATTCATCAGCTCTGCCGCGAAGGGCACCGACCAGAGACGGTCGGTGCCCTTCGTCGTTTCCGGATGCCGCCCTCGTGCGGTCTTTTGTGCCGAGTGCGCACGTTTGAAGGGCCGCGCTAGGCACAAAAGGCCGCGCGAGATGGGGTGCGGATCAGTGGCCGCTCCCCATGATGCGCGCAGACACGCTCGCTTAGGCTAAGAGTGTGCAACGCATCGCCAGAGTGAGTGGACCAGCGGTCCTGCTGCTCGTCGCGTTCGCGGCCCTGCTCGCGGCCCTCGCGTTCGGCGGCGGCGCGAGCCCCGGGATCGTGATCGATCCTGGCGCAGTGGTGCGGTTTGGGGTCCCGATCGCCAAGCTTGTGGTCGACCTGTCGGTCGCGCTATCGCTCGGAGCCCTGGCGCTCGCCATCTTCGCCCTGAGTTCCCGGGGGCCGGAGTTCACCAGAGCCCTCGACATCGCGGCCGCGGGAGCCGGTGCCTGGACGGTCGCGGCGGCGTCGTCGTCGATCCTGGTGTTTGCCAGCGTCGCGAGCACAGCGCCCAACCTGACGGAGGCGTTCGGCCAGTCGCTTGGTGACTTCTTGACGACGAACCCGCTCGGCCAAGCCTGGCTCACCACCACGCTCATCGGGGCTGCGCTCACCGTGTTGTGCTTCGCCGTGCGCAACGTGACCGCGCTCGGAATCGTGACCGTGCTCGCGGTCATCGGCCTCATCCCGCTCTCCGAGCAGGGTCACGCTGGAGACAGCTCGACCCACAACGCGGCGATCACTGCCATCTGGCTTCACATTCTGTTCGCGAGCTTCTGGCTCGGTGGACTGCTCACCCTCGTGTTGTTGCGGAAGGTGCTGTCACCCGAGCGGATGGCGGCGATTCTCCCGCGCTATTCGACGATCGCGCTCATCGCCTTCCTGATCGTTGCGGCCTCGGGGACGGTGAGCGCCGTCGTCCGGGTGGGGACCCTGCCAAACCTGCTGACGCCGTACGGGGTGCTAATCCTCGTGAAGATCAGCGCCCTCGGCGCCCTCGGCCTGTTCGGCCTGTTCTACCGCCGCGCGATCATCGGCCGGCTCACGCGGAACAACGCGCGCAAGCTGTTCTGGGTGCTCGCCACCGCCGAGCTGGCTTTCATGGGCCTGGCAGAGGGGGTGGCCTCGGCGCTCGCCGTCTCCGCCCCGCCGATCAACGCCGTGTCGGCATCGGGTGTCGCGAGCACCACGCCCGCCGAATACCTCACCGGCACCCCCCTGCCGCCGGAGCTCACGCCGCTGCGCTTCTTCACCTCATTCAACTTCGATCTGCTCTGGGCGGTCCTGTGCTTCTTCGCCCTGTTCTTCTACGTAGCGGGCATGGTGCGTCTGCGTCGGCGCGGCGATGCATGGCCTTGGTACCGCACGGCGCTCTGGGTGTCGGGCATCGTCATCCTGTTCCTCACCACCAACGGCTCCCTGAACGTGTACGAGCAGTTCCTCTTCAGCATGCACATGCTCGAACACATGCTGCTGACCATGGCGATCCCGGTGCTGCTCGTGCTCTCGGCGCCGGTCACGCTGGCGCTTCGCACCATCAAGAAAAGGGATGACGGCAGCCGCGGCGCCCGTGAGTGGATCCTGTTGCTTGTGCACGCGCGCGTCGCGAACGTGCTCACAAGCCCTCTAGTCGCCGCTGGGCTGTTCGCCGTGTCTCTGTGGGTCTTCTACTACTCGCCGCTGTTCCGCTGGGCGACCGTCGACCACGTCGGCCACGAGTGGATGATCTTCCACTTCCTCGTCGTCGGCTACCTCTTCGTGCAAACCCTCGTCGGGGTCGACCCGGTCGGCAATCAGGCGCCGTATCCGTTTCGGCTCGTGCTGCTGATGGCGACCATGGCCCTGCACGCTTTTTTTGGGCTGGGACTGATCTCGAACCAAGGGCTGTTCCTCTCCGACTGGTACGGCGCGATGGGCCGTGAGTGGGGTGCGACCCCGCTGCAGGATCAGCAGGCGGCCGGCGGGATCGCGTGGAGCGTCGGCGAGATCCCCACTGTCAGCCTGGCGATCATCGTCGCGATCCTGTGGAACCGCAGCGACACCCGCGACGCCAAGCGGATGGATCGCGCGGCCGATCGTGACGGCGACGCCGAGCGCGAGGCGTACAACGCGATGCTGGCCGAGCGGGCGGGGCGCCGGTAGCGCTCGGGTAGGTTGGCGCTCAGCGCAGCGTGACGTCCATCGATCCGTCCGCCCCAAGCGCGATGTCGCCCTGCACCTTGAACGGCACGTCCTGGTTGAACTCCGAGCTTGTCCCGTCGAAGAGTGAGGTAACGCTCACCACGAGGTGCGCGGTTCCCGGCGTCGCCGGGATTGCCCAACTGCCGAACTTCGTTCCGGGCATGATCGTCAGCCGCGGCGGCGCCACGATCGACCACTTCGGCACCCCGGAGACCCGGTCGCTGAGCGACTGGCCGAAGGAGCATCCGGTCGGGAAGAGGACCTGCTGGGTCGCGCAGTCCCGCAGCTGCGAGTTCACGAGCGTGGACACAGTCGAGACGAAGGCCGTGTTCGCCCGGGTGGCCACGGTGCCGCGCAGGGTCTGGCTCACCGTGTCGGCGAGCACGACATCCGGAACCGCGGTGAGGTAGCGACTGGTATGCCCGAACGAGTATGCGCCCGGCACCAGCACCGCGTACTTGACGGGCAAGCTGGCGAGGGTGCCGGAGACCTCGGCGGCACCGTTGACCGTGAAACGGGCGTCGTTCTCGACGGTGAGCGACACGGTGGCCATCGGGCTCACGGCGAAACTCCAGTCCGGAAAGAGGCCGAAGCGGCTGCCGACCCGCTTGACCTGGAAGGTCGTCGTGCCCGAACCGTCCGGCGAGGTCCAGCCGATGGTGATCAGGTGCGTCCCGCTGCGGTCCTCGTTGCCGATTTGATGGATGTCGCGCAGCCCCGCCAGCGTCCCGTCATGCAGCAGCGCGACGCTCGGCCTGCTGGCGCCCCCGTGCCCGGTCGCCTGCACCCCCGGGAGGGACAACGCGTCGGACACGTCGCCGCGAGCTAGCGCATCCGTGTACAGCTGCACGAAGCTGCCCGCGCTGAACACGGTCGCGTTCAGCGCGACGACCGCCCCGACGCCGCCGAGCAGGGCGATTCCGAACGCGATCAGCCAGGGCCCGATCAGCCTGGGCACGATCAGCCTGGGGAGAACGGCGCGTCGCATGTGCAGAATCCTACGGAGCCGCCGCGAACACCCGGCTGTGAACAGGCCGGTGAGTGCCAACTGACGCGCGCGCCTGAGCGGTTAAGGTGAGGGGATGCCCCGGCCCCCGCTCTCCCCCGAGCAAGATGCCGTCTTCAACGCGATCGAGAACACCCGCGCGCACATCTTCGTCACAGGCCGCGCCGGCACCGGCAAGTCGACCCTGCTTGAGCACCTGTCGTGGAACACCGCGAAGAACCTCGTGATCGCTGCCCCCACTGGGGTTGCGGCGCTCAATGTGGGCGGCCAGACCATCCATTCGCTGCTTCGTCTGCCGATCGGGGTCATCGCGGATCACACCATCGAGCAGGGCCCCGAGGTGCGCAAGCTGCTCAACGCCATCGACACCCTGGTGATCGATGAGGTCTCCATGGTCAACGCCGACCTGATGGATGCCATCGACCGCTCCCTGCGCCAGGCCCGCTCGCGCAAGGATGAGGCATTCGGAGGCGTGCAGCTGGTGCTCTTCGGTGACCCTTTCCAACTGGCGCCGGTGCCCGGGGATCCTGAGGAGCGGGCGTACTTCGCCGATCGTTACCGCTCGATGTGGTTCTTCGACGCTCAGGTGTGGAGCGACGCCGATCTTACGATCTACGAGTTGGCGACCATCCACCGCCAGCACGAGCTCGAGTTCAAGAAGCTGCTGACCGCGGTGCGGCACGGGATCGTGACCGCCGACATGGCGCTGCGGCTCAACGAGGTGGGTGCGCGCCCAGCGCCCGCGGACGGCGCGATCACGCTGGCCACCACCAACGCCACCGTCACGCGCATCAACGCGGCCGCGCTCGCAAAGCTGCCCGGACCCGCGCTCACCGCGGTGGCTGAGGTGAGCGGCGAGTTCGGCGGGCGCGCCTACCCAGCCGACGAAAAACTCGAGTTGAAGGTCGGCGCGCAGGTGATGTTTCTGCGGAACGACGTCGGGGGCGAGGGCCGCTGGGTGAACGGCACCATCGGCGAGGTCGTGAAGATCAGCGACACCGTGATGGTCGATGTCGACGGCGAGCGCCACGAGGTGCGTCCTGCCACCTGGGAGCGTTACCGCTACAGCTACACCGCGGCTACCAAGACGCTCAACAAAGATGTCGTCGCCGAGTTCACGCAGTTCCCGCTGCGGCTGGCGTGGGCGGTCACCATTCACAAGTCGCAGGGTAAGAGCTACGAGCGCGCGATCGTGGATCTCGGTGAACGCAGCTTCGCACCCGGCCAGACCTACGTGGCCCTGAGCCGGATAACGGAGCTCGACGGCCTGTACCTCACGCGTCCACTGCGGCCGAGCGACATCATCGTCGACGAGAACGTGACCCGATTCATGAGCAAGGTGACCGCGCTGCCGGGGATTGCTGCGGGATCCGCTCTGTAGGTCACGGTTTGATTTCACCGGTTGAACCGATACCGGACTTTTCGCTACCGTGAAGGCTCACGCCGATACGAAAGGAGGCCAAACATGATGCTTCAGATGACGAAAACCTCATACCGCGGATTCGCGCCGATTCGTACGGCCTGCTTCGTCGGCGCAGGCGCAGGCGCAGGCGTCGTCGTCGGCCCAGTCGCGTAGCGGCCTGCCCCTTTTCGGCGCAGTCGGCTCTCGACGCTGGCGAAGCAGTCCCGGATCTTCGGTAGACGCTCGTTCGCGTCGCTGATTCCGCTGATTCCGCTGATCCCGCCGATCCACCTCCGTCCCACAGACGACGCGCGCTCCTCGCTCGCTGTCGTCGGCTCGACCCATCAAGTCGGGCCGCCCTTGACCGGATGCCGCCCACCACCCGTGAGCGCGCATCCGCCCGCGCTGGCGGAGCCGTCGCCACAGCAGTCGGCACAGCAGTCGGCACGAACGAAGGATTCACCATGAAAACCGACTTCGCGGCTCACCTGAGCCCCGATCGATCCGCCCCGATGGCCGCCGGTCAGTATGCCGTCGCGCCGTATCTAGCGTCGGCTAGCCTGAGCGCGCCGCGCAGCTCGCGCGCTGACCGTTTGGCGCTCCAACTTGGCCTGGCCCTCGTTATCTGGGGTCGCCGCAACATCGAGCACGGGCCGGGTCGATTCGAGCAACGCGATCGAGCGGTTGCCGGCTTCGTCGC
>JAYTXO010000085.1:0-1817 GCA_043742905.1 Microbacteriaceae bacterium
AGCAGATCGTCGGGTCCGAGGTTCTCGGCACGGCGCCGCATCCATTCGACCGGTCGCAGGGCCGCACCCGCCAGGAACCAGGAGCCGATCGCGAGAAT
Source organism: Microbacteriaceae bacterium (assembly GCA_043742905.1). Lineage (GTDB taxonomy): Bacteria > Actinomycetota > Actinomycetes > Actinomycetales > Microbacteriaceae > Lysinimonas. The sequence continues at coordinate 99 of JAYTXO010000085.1, forward strand.
CAGAAGAAGCGCGATCCCGCCGATGGTGAAGGTCACGTCGATGCGCGCCAGCGCGGAGTCACGGGCGGAGACGTCGCGCACGGCCCAGAGCTGCCAGGCACCTGCTGCTGTCCTTACGGTCTGGCTCACCACGACGTAGTCGCCGGCCTGTGTTCCCTCGATCCTGTGGCGTCCGTCGTGGATGTCGTCGCCGTCCGGTTTCGCCTGGAGCGAGTCCGCCACCTCGTGCGGAAGGGTGTTGATCACCGGGACGCCGTTTGGCGACAACACGAGCACCAGCGCTCCGACCGACGCCGGGTCCGGAGACTCATTGGGATTGCGCTTGATGTCCGTGATAAAGGAAGCGAGGTCGCTGTGCGCCAGCTCCGCGGCGGCGTCCGTGTAAACGGTGGCGATCTGACCGCGTGCGAACAGAACAGCGGCGAGCAGCACGACCGCCGTCAGCACGGTACTCGCGATCGCGAGTCGCAGACGGAGATTTGGGCGCCACCTCATGCGGACGTCCTCGTCATCCGGTAGCCGGTCCCGCGGATCGTCTCGATCACGATCTCGCTACCGTCAAGTTTGCGGCGGAGATAGCGCACGTACTGGTCCACGATGTTCGGATCGACATGGGTGGTACCCCAGACGTCGGCCAGGATCCGTTCGCGCGCCACGACCTCCCCGCCCAGAGAAATGAGGAGCCGCAGAACCGCATACTCCCGGGCGCTCAGGGAAAGTGCCGAGCCATCGAGCGAGATGCGGCCGGTGTCCGCGTCCACGTGCAGTTGGCCGAAGTCAGCGGTGCTCGGGGCACCTGCGGCTGCGGCGTTGCGACGAACCATGGCCCGCACCCGCGCGCTCAACTCGGCGACGGCAAATGGTTTGATCAAATAGTCGTCAGCCCCGGCATCCAGTCCTCGAACCCGGTCGGCGACGGAATCGCGCGCCGTCAGCATCATGATCGGAAACGTGAAGCTCTGCTGGCGCAGGTGACGGCAGAGCTCGAATCCACTCATCTCGGGCAGCATCGCGTCGATTGTCGCCACGTCGAATCGCGTCGCGGCGACGAGGATCAGGGCGTCGATTCCGTTCCTCGAGATCGTCACCCGGTAGCCGTCCTCCTCGAGGACCCGACGGATGGCATCCGACATCGTTACGTCGTCCTCCACCACGAGCACATGCGCGAGCGGAGAACTCATGGGCGGAACTCTAGCTGCCGATGCCGGAGGTACCGAGCAACTTGCCAATCAGGAAGGTCGCAGCGAGAGCCAACGCGCCGCCGATGACCACGCGGATCATCGCGCGGGGGATCGGGCTACGGCCGAGTCGAGCACCCAAAGCGCCGGTCGCGGCGAGGGCCACGATCACGACCACGAAGGTGATCGGGATTCTGATGCCCGTCGGCAGGAGCATGGTGAGGAAAGGGAGGAGGCCGCCGCTGATGAAGGCGATCGCTGATGCGCCCGCCGCGTGCCAGGGGCTGGCGATGTTGTTCGGGTCAATGTTGAGTTCGACGTCGAGGTGCGCCGCCAGTGCGTTGTGCGCGGTGAGTTCAGCGGCGACGGCTTTCGCGGTAGTCGGCGACAACCCCTTGGCCCGGTACATACCCGCAAGCTCGGCGAGCTCCTCTTCGGGCATCGCCTCGAGCTCGGCCTTCTCCTTGGCTATCAGGCTGTGCTCGCTGTCCCGCTGACTGCTGACTGAGACGTATTCCCCGAGCGCCATAGAGATGGCCCC
>JAYTXO010000086.1:0-2770 GCA_043742905.1 Microbacteriaceae bacterium
TGACCGCCCTCCCACTCGACGATGACCGCGTCGGGATGGTCTATCGCGCACCTCAGAGTCCGCAGCGTCGATTGGGCGCGGTCGAGGGCTCGCAGCGCATCGCGGTAGCGGATGGCGTCCTCGTAGCGCATCTCCGCCGCGGCGGACTGCTGGCGCTCCAGCAGGGCCGACCGTGTCGATGTGTCGCCGTCCGAGAACGCCTTGAGCGCGCCGAGCACCCTGAGCTTGTACTCCTCGCGATCGACCTCCTCGATGCACGGCATCGGACACGATCGCTCATCGCGGTGGATACACGGGCGAGAAAGCAGCGAAGCGTTGACCCGGTGCGTGCAACGGCGCAGGTGATACAGGTCCGTCAGCGCGTCCGCGAGGGTGGTGGCGGCCCAACGGCTCGTGAGGGGTCCCAACGTGACGCCCCGCACACGCGGCGCTTTGACCACCCGCAGTGTCGGATACGGCGATGTCGTGTCCATGTGCAGGAGGACCGCGCGCCGCGAGCGCTGTGAGGCGGCGTTGTGCTCGGGGTCGTAGCGGTCGACGAGCCTTCGCTCGAGCAGCGCCGTGTCCAAGCCCGAATGGGTCGCCACCCAAGAGATGCGCTCGACCTTGCCCGCGATCGCTCCTCGTACTCCGTCGCCCGTCGGGTAGAAGTAGCTGCGAGCGCGGACGCGCAGGCTCTTGGCGTGACCGACGTACATCACGCGGTCCGAGGCGTCGCGCAGAAGGTATACGCCCGGGGTGTCCGGCATGTGGGAGGTCAGCGGCAGCTTCGAGGCCAGGAGTGTCTGGCCGTCCAGTCCCGCGAAGGCGGCCAACTGGCCCACGGTCTGGATCCCGAGCTCGTCGAACGCCGGGAGCATGGCCACCAGCAGCTCGGCGGCGGCCAGAGCGTCCACCGTCGCTCGATGGTTCGGACGCGTCGGGGTGCCGTACATCTCGGTCATGTAGCCGAGATTGTATTTGCCGATGCTCGGATGCAGACGCCGGGCCAGAGAGAGCGTGTCCAGCGCGGGCCTTGGGCGAGCGATGCCCCAAAGGCGCTCTGACTCGAAGTCCAGGAAGCTGAGGTCGAAACGGTAGTTGTGAGCCACCAGAACGGCGTCGGCCGCGAAGCAGCGGAAGCGTTCCATGACTTCGTCGAGGTCGCCGGCATCCGCGACCATGGCGGGAGTGATTCCGGTGAGCGCCTCGACTGCCGGCGGGATGGCGTCATGCGGCCGCACCAGCTCGGAGAAGACCGCCACCACCGCACCTTGGCTCACACGGACGGCTCCGAGTTCGATGATGCTGTTGCGTCCGGGCTGGCAGCCCGTGGTCTCGAGGTCGACCGCGACGAAGTCGCAGTCGGCAAGCAGCATACCTGAGTACATCCGCGCGGAGGCTTCCTCACTCGTGGGTAGCGTAGATGACCTGCAACTGCATCGTATCACGCTGACTTGCGACGCCCGGCGGCAAGCCGCCTCAAGCCTGTTGCCCGTACCGTCGCAGGGGGCTAGCATGGACGCACGACGTGCTTCGTCGCTGCGTCATCCCGCAAGCATGACCCGCCTACCCCCGAAGAGGTGTCCCTGATGCGATTCTTCCTTGCCGGACGCGACCGCGTGACCGGCTCGGTGCGCCTGGTCTCGGAGATCACGTTCTCCAGCCGTCAGGATGCTCTGGACAGCTTGAGCTCGCTGCTGCCTGTCGATGGCTCGTTCGACGGTCTCGACCTGTTCGTGGCCGACATCGAGCAGGCGACGCCCGTCGTGGTGTACAAGCCGGTCGTCGTCGAGCCGCTGGTCGGCATGCCTGTTGAGGCGCCCATGGCTGACGCTTGGGAGAGCCCCTCCAACGCAGTCGAAGAGGCGCCGCTCGAGGCCGCCGTGGCTACTGTCGTGTCCGTCGAGGAGCCCTACGCGGACGCCGTGATCGCCCAGATCGAGGCCGCGATCGCCGAGCCGGCCTCGGAGTCCACTGGCGAGAGCCCCGAGCCGCTTCCGCTCGTCGAGGCATTGCGCCGCGCAGCGGAACGCATGGAGGCCGAGGGCGTGGTGGCGCCGGAGCCGGTGGGGGAGTCGACCATCGCCGATGACGTCATGACGTTCGAGACGGTCGATGAAGAGCCCGCCGCGGTCGAGGCCATGGATGAAGCGCCCGCCGCGGTCGAGGCCATCGTGGATGCGCCGGCCGCACCCGCACCAATCGAGCCGGAAGCCGAGCAGGCGCGGGAGTCCACAGAGGCGGCACCTGAGAGGCCGATCGAGCCCCCCGTTGCCACGCAGTGGCCGTGGGAGGCCGCCGGGGTAGAGTCCGCGCCAGTCCAGGCCCAGGCTGATGCCGAGGCAGCGCCTGCGGCGATCGAAGAGCACGCCGGCGATGGCGTGAGCATGCTCACAGCGCCGGCGGACGACTTCGTTCCCAAGCCCGTCATCATGGGAGACTACGGCGCCACGCTCGCGGCCGACGTCGCGGTATCCTCGGAGCCGGTACCGGAGATGGAGCCTGCGGAGTCGGACCAGACGGGGCAGGCCGAGGCCGAGGTCCCCGCAGAACCCGCCTCCCAGGTGCCGACGGAGCCCATGGGACTTCGGCCGGATGTCGAGTTCGAGCAGGATGCCGGGACAGTCGGGGGTCCGATCCCGGTCTACGTCGCACCGGCGGCCGATGCCGAGTCCGATGCCGAGCTCGATGACGAGCTCGACGGTGCCGGCCTCGGTGAGCAGTCAGCCCCCGAGTCCGGTGAGACGCGCTCGGAGCCGGAGCCGCTTGACGACCTGCTCGCGGCCAT